>CAZFVT010000598.1:0-2054 GCA_964522355.1 uncultured Woeseiaceae bacterium
TCTCGAAGCTCAGGCTGCCTTGCAACAGGCCCAGGTCAACCTCGAACGCACGACCATCCGGGCCCCGGATGATGGCATCGTCACGGATGTTCGCATCGATCGCGGCAACTTCGCAGCCGCCGGCGCGCCACTGCTGACGTTTCTTGCGACCGAAAACATCTGGGTGCAGGCGGACTTCACCGAGAACAATCTTGGCAACATCAAGCGCGGGGACCCGGTGGAAATCGTCTTCGATGCGCTACCGGGGCAGGTGGTCAAGGGTAGGGTGCGAACGACCGGGTTCGGCGTTGCCGTCGATTCCGCGCCGCTGGGGAGCCTGCCCACCATCGAAAACAGCCGGGACTGGATTCGCGACGCGCAACGATTTTCCGTGCTGGTCGATTTCGAGCTGCCCAATGAACGCGATCGGTTGGGCATACGCGTTGGTGCTCAGGCGTCGATGGTGGTCTACACGGGTGACAGCTGGGTCATGAATACGATCAGCCGCATTCGCCTTCGCGTTCAGAGCATACTGACCTACGCCTTCTGAGGCAGGTATCGACCATGCAGATAGCGGAGCTTCGAATCCTCAGGCTGTCGCTGGGCGTTTCGCTGTGCCTGCTGTTCTCGCAGATCGTTGGCTGGCCGATGTCATTCATAGCACCGGTATTCACCATGTTGATGCTCGGTTTGCCGGTGCCGGCGCCCAGGCTGAAAGCAGGCATCGGCTTCATGGTGCTCGTGCCGCTGATCCTGAACATGGCGCTGCTGTTGCTGCCAACCCTGATTCTTCAGCCTCTTGTGGGCCTGATCCTTGTGCTGATCGCGCTGTTCTGGAGCTTCTACTTCGTCTCGTTGGGCGGCAATGCGCTCATAGGCACCTTCGCAACAGTTGGCATCGCCGTTGCGCTCGCTATCGGCTCGGTCAGCGTCGATGCGGTGCTCGCCGTCGTGGACGGGGTGACGATCGGCACGATCGTCGGCGTGCTCTTTGTCTGGGTTGCACACGCCCTGTTGCCGGACAGCAAAGCGCAGCCGATCGATCCCGCGACCCTGCCTCAGCGCCCGGAGGCGCCGAAGCCACACCTGCCCACCGCAAGATGGAGCGCTTTCCGGTCGATGGTAATCACCATGCCCGTCGCTTTGTGGTTTCTGCTTTCGAGTGCCAGTGCGTCTTACCTGCCGGTGCTGATCAAGTCAGCATCGATGGGGCAGCAAGCCTCCGCAGACGGCACAAAAGCCGCCGCGCGCTCGTTGTTGATGTCGACGGTGTTAGGCGGCGTCGGCGCTACGGTGTGCTACAACCTGATAGCGCTCGTTCCGTCGCTCGCTCTCTACGTTTTGCTGGTCGCCATTGCCGGCCTGCTGTTCGGGCGACAGATTTTCGCCGGGCCCGGTATGAAGCCGGACGCCGGGACCTGGTCCTATGGCTACCTGACCATGATCGTGATTCTTGCTCCGGCGCTCGGCACCGATGACACCAATGCGGCCATCAAGTTTTACGAACGAATCCTCATGTTTTTCGGTACGACCCTGTACAGCGTTGCTGCTGTCTACGTCTTCGACGCCTTCTGGCCACAACCGAGCAAGAAGCAGGGCGCTACCAACGAGGAGGTAACGGATGGCGTCAATGCCTGAACGAGGTCCTTCAATGCGAATACTGAGCCTGCTGACCTTTGCTTTGCTCATGGCCTGCCAGCAGCAGGCGCCAACCGCGCCCGGTGAGGTGCAGCCGGCGGCGCCGGAGAGCGTGGCTTACACCAACGCAAACGTCTGGGACGGCACGGGCGCACCCATGCTGCGTGGCGCAACGCTCGTCGTTGCCGAGGGGCGTGTGCAGTCGGTGTCTATGGACGAGCCACCGGCCGGCGCCCGGGTCGTCGATCTGGACGGCGCCTTTGTTATCCCGGGCCTTATCAACAGCCATGGACACATCACGGCGAACTGGGGCAACACCGAAACCGTCGATCCCGTAGAACGCGTCCGCGAGGGCCTGGAGGTCTTCGCTCGCTACGGCGTCACGACCGTCCTGAGCCTTGGCGGCGCTCCCGATGAAGCGTTCGCCGTCCGGGATG
>CAZFVT010000599.1:0-2041 GCA_964522355.1 uncultured Woeseiaceae bacterium
CTGGTCGCCGGCGAACGCGAAAACCGTTTCGTCTTCTGACAATTCTTGACGCAGCAATGAGTGACAACCGTCGAGGGAACCGTATCGTTCTTTCGAGCATCTAAGGAAAACAGCGGCTAAAGCCGAACGGGAAACAGCATGTACGAAGACATCGGGCCGGGCGAGTTTGTTGAACGCCGGGAAGAAAACCCCGCCTGGCAGCTCCTCGATGTACGCGAGGATTGGGAGCGTGAAATTGCCAAGGTTGCAGACAGCCTGCACATTCCGATGGGACAGATTCCCGAGCGGGTTGCCGAACTCGACGCGGCCCAGCCGATTGCCGTGCTTTGCCATTCCGGAGTGCGCAGCGCCCGGGTGGCCGGGTTTCTGGCCGACAACGGTTTCGGCACGGTGGCGAATATCGCCGGCGGCATCGATGCCTGGTCCACGGATATCGACCAGGATGTGCCACGCTACTAGCCGCAACGCCCCGTGCAGGCGGGGTTGACTGATTTAGTGATATACAAGACCATAACACCTCACGAGGTGACCGGACCGTTCCACGGGACTTACCGAATATGAAAAAAATCCAGTTAATCAAATGCCTGGCGGCAACCGGCGCGGCTTTCGCGATGCCCGGGGTTGCCCAATCCGCATCATTGCTTGAGATCTACCAGCAGGCATTGCAAAGCGATCCGCTCATCCACGAGGCCGAGGCGAATCGGATGGCGGCGCTGGAAGCCTCTCCCCAGGCGCGTGGCGTGCTGTTTCCGCAGCTTCAGGGCACCGCCGGCGTACAGACGAGTGAAGCGTCTGGTACCCAGCTGTTCAACACGCCACTCGGCCTTGCGTCGACACCTTTTGACAGCGAGTCGGACGACCTGAACTGGGACATTACGCTGCGCCAGACGGTTTTTCGCTGGGACCAGGTCGTAACCCTGCAGCAGGCCGGCAAGCGCGTGGCCCAGGCGGAAGCTGATTACGAGGCCGCGCAGCAGGACCTGATTATCCGGGTGACCACTCGCTATCTCGACGTGCTGGCCGCCGAGGATGTTTTAACGTCAATCCACGCTGACCGGCAGGCGATCGCGCGCCAGCTCGAGCAGGCGCGTCAGCGCTTCGAGGTTGGCCTGATCGCCATTACCGATGTCCAGGAATCCCAGGCCGCCTACGATCAGTCGGTAGCAGCCGAGATCGGCGCCAAGCGCTCGCTGGCGACGGCACGGGAGTTCCTTCGCGAGATTACCGGCGAGTATGCCGAGTCGCTGTCGGCGCCCACCGATGAGCTGCCTCTCGACTCGCCCGCACCTGCCGACGCTGAGAGCTGGATTGATCTGGCGCTTGCACAGAACCTCGCACTCGTCTCCAGCCGGCTGAATGAGGAGATCGCTCGCAAGGAGATTTCCTTCCGACGTACCGGTCGCTACCCGACGCTCGACCTGGTTGCCGGCCGACGTTTCAATGATTCGACCGGTGAGCGAACGCTGGATACCATCGACGCAGGTACGGGCGAGATCGTCACACGGACGTTTCCGGCCGAGTTCGATCAGACAAACGACTTCATCGGTCTTCAGCTAAGCCTGCCCATCTTCACCGGTGGTGTAACCTCTTCGCGCATCCGCGAAGCTGTTTATCTGCACCGCGCGTCGATGGAGCAGCTGCAGCGAGTCACCCGGGAAACCGAACGCGCGACTCGCGATGCGTACCTCGGCGTGCTCGCTGAGATCAGCCGTGTCAGGGCACTGAACCAGGCCGTACAGTCGAGTCAGACCGCCCTGGAGGCCACCCAGGCCGGCTTCGAAGTCGGTACGCGCACGATTGTCGACGTACTGAACTCGCAGCGGGACCTGTACACCGCGATCACCAACTACTATTCGAGCCGCTACGCCTACATCGGCAACGTTCTGTTGCTCAAGCAAGCAGCCGGAACCCTGCGCGTGCAGGATCTCGAGGAAATCGATCAGTGGATGGAAGACCGGCGGCCGCCGGAAGAGGTCATCGCGGAAGAGGAAGCCGCGGAAGCGCAGGAATCCAACTAGCGAGCCTGACTGCTCTCGCCTGA
>CAZFVT010000600.1:0-2039 GCA_964522355.1 uncultured Woeseiaceae bacterium
TGCTACCCATTCGAGAACGCTGAGCGCCGTCGCGATCACCGGGTAGTCGGCGAGCCGGCGACCGTAGGACAGCTCGACGCTATCTTCGTAGTCGTTGCCTCCCAGCTGCCAGCCCGGAGAGTAGCCTTCACGAATCAGCCGACCGATGCGGACCGTGTCCTGCTCCAGTTCGCTGACGACAATCGCAACGCGGGCCTCGGGGCGATCCAGTCGATGCTGGCGGGCCCAGGCACCGGCGGCACGCAGTTCGGCATCCTCGTCCGCGTACTCGTGCATGACGGGGCCAGCTTCGGGTTCAGGCGGCTGCGGCCGGAGAACGTCCACACCGGCCTGCTGGAGCGTTTCAAGCAGCTTTCCCGCAAGCGGCGATATGCGATCAAAGCCCAGCACGACCGCCCGATCAGGCAGAGGCACCTCGCCGTCGGCGAGTCGCTCGACAGCCAGTGCGGCCAGCGCCGTCGGGTCCGTGGCGTTTTGCTTATCAAGCATTCGCCGATAGGTCTTAAGGCTGTCGGCAAACACCCGCTCGTCGACGCTGCGTGCGCTGGCGCTGACCTCATTGGCGCTGATGCTCCACTCGGCCAACAGCCGCGCCGAGGCAGCAGCCTGGCGTGCCAGACCGGCTACGCCGGAGACGCCCTCCGGAAGGTGTTGCGACAAGGATTGTTCCCAGCAGGCAAGCACCGAGGCAGGCGGCAGCACGCGACGGCTGCGAGCATCGTCGAGCTCGTCGATGAGCCTGAAGAGCCAGTCCTGCCAAAAAAACACGGGGGGCGTGGCCCAACCGGCGTGACCGCGGGCCAGCATGCGCTCGTTGTGCTGGTTAATCAGCGAGCGGCAGAGTCGCCGGCTGGATGCCAGCACGACGATGTGACGTTCGGCATCATCGTTGGCCAGTGTTTCCAGCCACGGGGTCGCGGTTGCTTCTGCCGAACGGCGTTCAGGCATGCTGGTCCAGCAAGTCCTCTATGCGCCCGAAGACGTCGCGAAGGGTTGCACGATCGGGCAAGGTCGTGATTCGGAAATGATCGGTATAGGGCGTGTTGAAGCTGCTGCCCGGCGCGACCAGTACCTGCCGCTTTTCGAGCAACTCAAGGGCGAAGGCCTGGTCATCCAGCACCTTCGAAACAGCATCCGTTAGCCGGATAAAGCCGTACATTGCGCCGCGCGGCGTCACCATTTCCAGGTACCGGCTTTCCTCGACGCAGTCGATGACGGCCTGCCGGGACTTGTACAACCGCCCTTCCGGACCGACGAGATCCTTGATGCTCTGAAAGCCGCCAAGCGCAGTCTGCACGGCCCATTGCCCGGGTACATTGCTGCACAGTCTGAGTGCGGCAAGTAACTCCATGCCGTGCAGCAGCGGACCTGCCCGCTCACGGTCACCGCTGACGACACACCAGCCAACGCGGTAGCCGCAGGCTCGATAGATCTTGGAAAGGCCCGAAAAAGTTACGCAAATACCGGAGTCGACCATCGGCGCAATGGGGAAAAATTCCGCGTCGTCGTAAACCATCTGGTCATAGATTTCGTCGGCAAGGATGACGAGGTCATGCTTCGCGGCGATTTCTACCAGGGACCGCAACGTTTCCTTGCGATAGACCGCGCCGGTCGGATTGTTCGGGTTAATAATGACGATGGCCCGGGTACGCGGCGTGATCAGCGCCTCGACCGCCTCGAGTTCCGGCTCGAAACCCAGTTCCGGCTTGCAGGGGTAATGCAGCACCTGTCCGCCGTTCAGCGCCGTCGCTGCCGACCAGAGTGGATAGTCTGGGCTCGGAATCAGAACTTCATCGCCGGGATTGAGCAAGGCGCGCAGTGACAGGTCGATGAGTTCACTGACCCCGTTGCCAATGAAGACCTCCTCGGCGGTCACTTCGAGCACGCCCCGATTCTGCTGCTGCATCACGACGGCTTCGCGGGCCGGGAAGATGCCCTTCTGATGGCTGTAGGGTTCCGCCGCCCCAAGATTCTCGATCATCGCAAGGCGCATCGTTTCCGGCGTGCGGAAACCAAACAGGCCGGGATTGCCGATGTTC
>CAZFVT010000601.1:0-2036 GCA_964522355.1 uncultured Woeseiaceae bacterium
AGCCGGGTCGGCGCTTGCCGAGGCCGCGCTCATGGCGGTTCGCGGCAATCGCGGCAGCAAGTCCCGTCGGGTGATTCTGGCCGGTGGAACCAACCAGACCTACCGCGAGGTCGCCGAGGCCATTGCCGGCACCCAGGGCCTGAGTTTCGACACTCTGCCGCTGGACCGGGCAACGGGGACGACCGACCTGACGGCGCTGGATTCCGTTGACGAGGCGCCCGTTGCCGTCGTCATTCAGCAACCCACGTTTTTCGGCACGCTGGAGGACGTGGACCGGTTGACCGACTGGGCGCACGAACAGGGTGCACTCGTCATTGCGATGCCGAATCCCACGTCCCTCGGCATTCTCGAAGCCCCCGGCAACTGGGGAACAGCTGGCGCCGATATCGCCTGCGGCGAAGGCCAGCCGCTCGGCATCCCGCTGTCGTCCGGTGGTCCGTACTTTGGCTTTATGGCCTGCACCCAGAAACTGGTTCGGCAGATGCCGGGCCGGATCGTCGGCCGCACGACCGACATCGACGACAATCCGGGTTACACCCTGACCCTGCAGGCGCGCGAGCAGCACATTCGTCGTTCCAAGGCGACGTCGAATATCTGTACCAACCAGGGCCTGATGGTGACCGCCGCCACCATTTACATGTCACTCCTCGGTGCGGAGGGCCTTGCCCGCGTCGCGTCAGCGTCGCATCGGCGATGCGCCGAGCTGCAAAAGGCGCTCTGCGCCATCAGCGGCGTTACGCCTCTGTTCGAGGGGCCGCACTTCCACGAGGCCGGCATTGTTCTCGATCGGCCCGTGGCACCGGTGCTCGAGGCTCTCGCTGCGCAGGGCATTCTCGGTGGCTTTGATCTGTCCGAGCGCTTCCCGGAGCTCGGCAATGCGCTGCTGGTCTGTGCGACCGAAACGAAAACGCAGGCGGATATCGAACAATTCGCTTTCGCGCTGCGGGACGTCATGGCGGTCGACGCCGTGCGCTCCGCCTGACGAGATCGCTGATGCACAAGATCAAGTTTAACGGCGGCACCTTCGAAACCTATGGTGATCTCCCCTCGGTCGGCAGCCGTGCGCCCGATATGTCGCTTGTGGACACGGAGCTACGTGACCTGAGCCTCGCCAATTTTAGCGGCTTTCGGAAAGTGCTGAACATCTTTCCCAGCGTCGATACGCCGACCTGCGCCAAGTCTGTCGAAGTGTTTAATCGCATTGGTGCCGATCACGACAGCGTCCGCATGCTGATGATCTCCTGTGACCTGCCGTTCGCTCACGCGCGCTTTGCCCGAGAACACGATCTGCAGCACGTCGTCAGCCTGTCCTCGATTCGCCATGCCGGATTCGGCGAGAACTACGGCGTTCAGATTATGGACGGGCCGCTGGCCGGCATGTTCGCTCGCGCGGTTGTCGTGTTGGACGAAAACAACACGGTCGTGCACACCGAGCAGATCGTCAACATCGAAGAAGAACCCGATTACCCCGCGGCGATGAGTGCCCTTGGCCTCGACGTCGACCCGAATCACCTGGAGGACTGAGCCGCTTCGCGGACTAGAACCATGGCTGAACCCCTGATCTTTGAAAAATCCCGTCCCGGCCGGCGCGCGTTCGCGCAGGCACCCGTTGAACGAAACGATGTCGACATCGACGAGCGCTTCCTGCGCAAGGATGCCGCCACGCTGCCGGAGGTCTCTGAGCTCCAGGTCGTGCGCCACTACACGCGCCTGTCGCAGCTCAACTTTTCCATCGATACGCAGTTCTACCCGCTGGGCTCCTGCACGATGAAGTACAACCCGCGCGCCTGTAACACGCTGTCGTTGCTGCCGGGCTTTGCCGGTCGGCATCCGCTTGGCCCCGAGTCCCACGGCCAGGGCTTTCTTACCTGCATGTTCGAGCTCCAGGAAATGCTCAAGGAAGTTACGGGCATGGATGGCGTGTCGCTGACGCCGATGGCCGGCGCCCAGGGCGAGTTTGCCGGCGTCGCCATGATTCGCGCCTATCATCAGGCGCGCGGCGATCATGACCGTACGGAGATCATCGTGCCGGACGC
>CAZFVT010000602.1:0-2019 GCA_964522355.1 uncultured Woeseiaceae bacterium
TCTACATCACCTATTCGCCCGACCTCGCCATGCCGGGTGCGACCGATGCCATCAGTTCCGGCAATTCGCAGAATTTCGCATGGACCTTGTAGTACATGCAGGTCTCGCAGGGTTGCTCAATCTCGTCAGCCTCGATCGTGTGATCGGTGAAACCGGCGATGACGAGTTTCTTTTCCAGATCCTGACCTGCCTCGACCTGCAGGCGCGCCACGATTTCATTGACCTCTTCGCTGGTTCCGGCCCGTGGCCAGACCTCGGTTTCCAGACCCGAAGCCAGCATCTCGGCGATTGTTGCGCGAGTCTCGTCATCATCCATGTCAGCGCTCCTTTCAGATCCGCCACAGACGGCACCACCATTCCGGCTTTGCCGGGAGATCAAGTTCTGGCAGGTCGCACCAGCGCTTGTGCACCAGGTAGTACATACATTCCTGGCACCGCATCTCGTCTTCGCCGTAGGGCTGCAAAAGCCAGCCTGAGATCACCAGTTTTTCGCGCAGCTGATCCGCGCTCAGAGGCCGCAATTCGTCAAGCAGCGCACCGAATTCACGATCCGTTTCCGGAAAAGGCTCGACCTTGGTTTCCAGTCCTTCCGCGAAATGGTCCTCTATCATCTGGAGGAGCATTTCATGCCCCGCTTCGGCGGGTGTCAGGCCATATCTGTCCAAGTAGGCCTGGCGCTGCGCTTGGGTTATTGATGCTTCCGGATTTTCTGACATTCAGCTTCCTCCCTAATTGCCGGATGTCGTTTGGCCGGCAGATTTGATCCGCCGGCCAAACATAAACATCAGGCTGTTCGGAAGCGTGCCAGTTCATCACCGGATTTGGCATCATGCGCATGAACAGTACACACAAGGCAACTGTCATAGGATCGACAAACGTGACCGACCTCGACCGGATCCGCGCTGTTCTTGATCGGCGTGCCGATCAACGCTTCTTCGATTGGCCCCCGGGCGCCGTCAGATGTACGCGGCCCAACATTCCATGTCGTCGGCGCGATGATCTGGTAATTGGCGATCTTGCCGTCGCGTACATCGATCCAATGCCACCGCGCACCCCGCATCGCCCCCGCCGCATCCCAGCCCGGTCCGTCTTTTTCAGTTGGCTTTATATACCATTCGTCGTTCAACTGGAACTCGCGCAAATTGCGTTCGGCTTCGCGATAGAGAATGCAAAGCTCGTGCATCCGCGCAAAGTGGCGCAGCATCGTCGAAGCACCGCCCATCTTGCGGTACATATCCAGCACCAACCCGTCGCTGTGCTGGAAGTCATGGCCCGTGTCATTGCCCGCCACCAGACGCCGCGCCAGCGGGCCGGCCTCGAGGCGACCGCTTTCGGCATGCGACACGGCCGTCGACCAGGAATACTTGCCCTCCGGGTCGATGGGGTTCTTGCTCACTGGGTTCGTGGTGCGGTCGAACGGGTGGACCGCACCCGCCGCCTCGTCGTACCAGGCGTGCTGCGTGTCTTCGCGGACAAAGGACTGGTCCATCGGGCTGAATGTGTCGGATGCACCGTCGTAGATGCCCGATTTCATGATCACCGCATCTGAGCGACCATCAATCGTGGGGTTCTGATACTTGTCCTCGTGGGGCAGATACCCCCATGTGGTGAACCGGCCGTGGCCTTTACCGTACTGGTCAAGGCCAATGTCCTTGGACATGCGCCAGAACAGGCCCAGATCAGAATTGGCGTGCTCGGGCTTTTCGTCCAGCCATGCCTCGAATTGCTCCAAGGTCTGGATTTCTTCGTAACGCTCCATTGAGCAGCCGAGCCACAGTGGCTCGATCCAGTTCTGACGGAAATGCTCCAGAATAGACCAGGCGCGGGTGATATCCGTAAGTGTCGGAGAACACATGACGCCGCCAGGCACCATGAAGGACGAATGCGGCCACTGACCGCCCAACAGCGCGTAAATCTCGACCGGACGGCCGGAGATTGTCACGCCTGCTTCATAGGATGTGCCGGTAAACGGGGAATAGCGTTTGGCGGCTTCATCGTAAGACGGGCTCATCGCGGAGT
>CAZFVT010000603.1:0-2014 GCA_964522355.1 uncultured Woeseiaceae bacterium
CGGCCCTGGAGAACGTGGCCACGCCGCTGGAACTGGCGGGCCGCGACGACGCCTTCGACCGCGCCGGGGCCGAACTCGAGGCCGTGGGCCTGGGCCAACGGCTGCACCACTATCCGGCACAGCTTTCCGGCGGCGAACAACAGCGCGTGGCCCTGGCCCGTGCCGCCGCGCCCCGGCCCGACATCCTGCTGGCCGACGAACCGACCGGCAACCTCGATTCGGCGAACGGGGAGGAGGTCTTAAGCCTGCTCAATGCGCTCAACGACGATGGCACTACCATCATCATGGTGACCCATGATCGCAGCCACGCCGACCACGCGAGCCGGATCGTCAACATGCTCGATGGACGCGTGCTGACCGAGAACGTCGTTGGCCTTAAACAGCAGCAGGCACCGGCGGAGGCCAGCCATGCTCAGTAACTACCTGAAAATTGCGTGGCGCAACATCGTTGGCAACCCGCTGTTCAGCGGCATCAACGTCATCGGCCTCGCTATCGGCCTCGCCTGCTGCATCGTCATCACCCTGTTCGTTCGCTACGAACTGTCCTACGACCAGCACTGGGATAACGCGGATCGCATTCACCGGGTAACCCGCGATTTCTACGGCAACAATCTGCGACTGGCAGCCATTGCGGCGCCGGCAGCACCGCGCCTGAAGGCAGACTTCGCGGAGATAGAGGACGTAACCCGCCTGCTGCCGCCCGGCCAGCTCACGATCACGGTAGACGAGCAGAAGTACCAGGAAGACACGTTCGTCATCGCCGACCCGAACGTCTTCGACTTTTTCAATCTCAACTTTGTCGACGGTGACCCGGAGACGGCGCTTACCCAACCCAACGCGCTGGTGCTGACGGAAGTTGCCGCCACTCGCTACTTCGGCAGCGAAAACCCCATGGGCAAGGTGATCAACCTGATGGGCCAGGCGGATCTCGTCGTCACCGGCGTTATCGAGGACCTGCCGCACAACACCCACATGCGCTTCGAACTGATGGGGTCTATCCTCGCGATACCGCTGATGCTTGGTCCCGAGGAGCTCGAAAGCTGGGGCTCGAACAACTACTACACCTACATTCGCCTGCAGCCGGGCGCAGACCCTGACAGCCTCGCGCAGCAGTTCCCGGACTTTCTCGACCGGCACGTCGGCGAGAACGCGAGTGAAGGCGGAGCCATCGATCTGCAGTCGCTCACCGAGATTCATCTGACGTCCGATCGCGATGGCGAATGGCGGGCTAACGGCAGCGCGTCGGTGGTCTACACCTTCTCGGCGGTCGCCTTTGTCGTGCTGCTTATCGCCTGCATCAATTTCATGAACCTGACGACCGCGCGCTCGACGCAGCGGGCGAGGGAAGTCGGCGTGCGCAAAGTGGTCGGCGCAAGCCGCGGTCAGCTCGTCACCCAGTTTCTCGGTGAATCGATACTGCTGACCGGTATGGCGATGCTACTGGCCGTTGCCCTCGTCGAACTCAGCCTGCCGTTTGTGTCGGCATTCCTCGAGAAGCCGCTCGCCTTCTCGCTTACGAGTCCGGCGCTGCTGTTCGCGCTGGTCGCTGGCGTCATCCTGGTCGGCCTCGTCGCCGGCAGCTACCCGGCGTTTTACCTGTCGCACTTCAAGCCGGCAGAGGTCCTGAAGGGTGCCGCCTCCTCGTCAGGCTCGGCGACCTTGCGCAAGGGACTGGTGATTTTCCAGTTCGCAATTTCCGTCACCCTGCTGATCGCCACGGGCGTCGTTATCGCACAGATGCAATACATACGGAACTTCGACGTTGGCTACGAGAAGGCACAGAACATCGTGTCGCCGCTGCCGTTCTTCGCGCCGCTCTGGGAAACCTACCTGCCGCTCAAGGACGCGCTCGAGGCGCACCCCGGCATCGAATCCGTGGTGTATTCCTCCCGCGTGCCCGGCATGCAGAATCTCGACGGTTCGGCCTACTTCAACGAGACCGAGCAGGTCAGCATGGAAAACGGCCGGGCACTGGCTGACAGCAAGCGCCCTGACCGGCGCGCTGATCGTTCTG
>CAZFVT010000604.1:0-1992 GCA_964522355.1 uncultured Woeseiaceae bacterium
TGAACCCACCGAGGACCGGGCCATTACCGCCGGCCGGCTGTCGATCGATCCGTCGCGGCGCGAAGTGCTGCGCGACGGCGCAACCGTTGAGCTGACGGCTCGCGAGTTCGACCTGTTGACGCACTTCGCCCAGCGACCGGGCCGGGTATTCCGCCGCAGCGATCTGCTGGACAGCGTCTGGGGAACGGGACACGAAGGCTACGAACATACGGTCAACTCCCACATCAATCGGCTGCGCGCCAAGATTGAGGACGACCCTTCGGACCCGCAGATCATCGTCACCGTCTGGGGCGTCGGCTACAAGTTTGAGGCCCCGTCGGCAGCCGCATGATGAAAACCCTTTTCGCCCGCCTGTCCTTCGCTCTGTTGACCATTGTTCTGCTCATGGGCGGTGCGTTTTACACCGTGGACCGGCTGAACACACGCGCTTACTACGAAGAGCTGTCGCAGAGCGTCAATGCGCCGATCGCCATGTATGTGACGGCCCAGGACCAGCTGATCACAGACGGAACCCCGAATCTCGACGCGCTGCATGCTTTATCGGGGCATGCGATGGTCATCAATCCAACCGCCGAGATTTACCTGCTGGGCCGCGACGGCCGGATTCTCGGGCACGGCCTGTCGGACGCCGAACCGGTCCTCGACTCGGTAGATCTCGCGCCCGTTACCGCCCTGATTGCCGAAAGCGCCAGCCTGCCGCTGCGCGGCGACGATCCGCGAACGGGCGCGGAGCGAAAGATCTTTTCGGCGGCAGAGGTACACTCACCGCGGGGCCTGGAGGGCTATCTCTATGTGGTTCTCGGCGGTCGCACTTACGATGCCCTGGCCGCCGACATCGGCGACAGCTACGTCGGCCGCGCCACCCTGATTGCGTTTCTGGCCATCCTGGGTATCGCCGCCGTTGTCGGACTGCTCACCTTTGGATTGCTGACGCGACGCCTCAAGCGCCTACGCCGGGAGCTGCGTAAGGTCATCAGCTCCGGGTTCGAACACCAGCCCGAGCTACCGGCGGGTTCCGTCAATGGCGACGAGATCGACGAGCTCGGTAGCGCCGTGGTCGATATGTCGAAACGAATTGCGACCCAGGTTGAACAGCTCAAGGAAAACGACCGGCTGCGCCGTGAGCTGGTCACCAACATTTCTCATGACCTGAGAACGCCGCTGTCGGCGATGCAGGGCTACGTCGAAACTCTGATCCTGCGAAAGGACAGTCTGGACGAGCGGGAACGTGATCGCTACCTGGGCGTCGTTCGCAAGCACACGCTGAGACTCGGACAGCTGATCGGCGACCTGTTTGAGCTATCGAAGCTCGACTCCGTCAGCATGACGCCGAGCGTCGAGTCGTTTTCGATTGCCGAACTTATCCAGGATGTGGCCCAGGAATTCCGCCTTGAGGCCGAACAGAAGAACATCCGCTTATCGCTGGATGTAGACACCGGCAATGGAATGACCGAAGGCGACATCGGGCTTATCCAGCGAGTACTGGAGAACCTGGTTCGTAACGCAATCAAATACACACCGGCCGGCGGCGAGGTCGTGCTTTCCCTTTCTGAGAAGCCGACGCACCTCGCCGTTGCCGTCGCCGACACTGGCAACGGCATCGCTGAGGAAGAGATCCCGAAAATCTTCGATCGCTTTTATCGCGCCCGCGACGGCGAAGAGGCGCGATCTGACTCGTCGGGCATCGGGCTCGCAATCGTCAAGCGAATTCTCGATATCCACGGCAGCTGCATATCGGTAACCAGTCGGCTCGAAGCGGGAACCCGGTTCGAGTTTGACCTGCCGGCCGTCCGGACCGCCGCCTGACCGACGGGCAATCAGCGCACGATGCGGTTCGGTGAGGGAGTGAACGCGGCTTTGGTCGCGTGGCATCCCTGAACGTCCTGGTGGAGGGTCAGCCAAACCGCCTCCGTATACCCGGCAGGCACGAAGCCGATGACAATGGTCAGGCCTCGCAGATGTGCCCCGCTACTCTGGTCCTGCATGACCTGG
>CAZFVT010000605.1:0-1992 GCA_964522355.1 uncultured Woeseiaceae bacterium
GTCCTGCACGCTATCCAGGAGCAAGACCGTCAGCGGCCTCTCACCCTCCTCGCCGAGCCGCTGCTCAACCAGGCTGCGCAAGCCGGACTCGTCCAGCGCTGTGGCCCGACGAACCTGGGCGACGATGCCCTGGTGACGGCTCTCGCCGCTGATCTGGGCCAGCCGCGCCCGATTCGCCGCCTGCACCTCAATACCTTTCGAGCGGGCAAGCTTGATGATCGCCTCGACCCTGGGGTTCGCCGTTTGATACTCCGCATACAAACGCCGCACATCGCTGGACGGCGATCCGAGCAGCTGTTCGACGGCCCTGAGGCCGGTGACGAAGTTCGTTCGGCTCATCGACGGCGTCCTCGACGTAGCGACGGCGTTCGTCGGCCATGATCTTCCGCCAGGCGAAAATCAATCCGTCGGGATTCGAGATCGACCCGTTGTACGACCACGGTCAGCTTGTCGCCAACCGAAAACGAGCGACCGCTGCGCTCGCCGACCAGGCTCAGGGAAGACGGATCAAAGTGGTAGTAGTCATTGTCGAGGCTGGAGACGTGCACGAGGCCATCGACCATGATCCCCTCGAGCTGGACGAAGACGCCAAAATTCGTGACCCCTGTGATAGTGCCCTCGTGCGACTCCCCGAGTCGCTTCTCCATGAACTGGCATTTGAGCAGCGCTTCCACTTCCCGGGTCGCCTCCTCCGCCCTGCGCTCATGCGCCGAGCTGATGGTTCCCAGACGTTCCATGCGATCCGCGGTATACCCATAGCGCGCCGGCTTGCCGCCGCGAATAATGTGGCGGATCGCACGGTGGACGAGAAGATCAGGATAGCGCCGGATCGGCGACGTGAAGTGCGCATAGGCGTCCAGCGCGAGTCCGAAGTGGCCAATGTTTGCGGGTGTGTACTCGGCGTGAGGCAGCGAGCGCAGCATGGTCATCGAGATCGCTGCGCTGTCTACGCGACCCTTGACCTGACGCGTCAAACGGTTGAAGTCGGCAGGCTTGACGTGGTCGGGGTGCGGCACCTTCAGCCCCAGGCCCAACAGGTATTCGCGAAGCTCGCCGAAGCTCTCCGGATCCGGTTTGGCATGAACCCGGTAGAGACCTTGGATTTTGTGACGTCGCAGGAATTTCGCAGCCTGGACGTTGGCGGCGATCATGCATTCCTCGATGAGGCGGTGCGCGTCGTTTCGCGCAACCCCCACGATGTCTTCGACCTCGCCGCCCTCACCGAGGCGAATCCGCGTCTGGGGGATGTCGAGCTCTATGGCTCCGCGTTTCTCGCGGCGCTTCAGAAAAACCTGGAACAGCCCATGGAGATCGCGCACGACGCCCTGCACTTCCCGTGGCACGCCGTGGTCAGCCTCGCCGTTGATAAAGGCGCTGACCTTAGAATACGTCAGCCGCGCTTTTGAGCGCATGACGCCATCCATAAAGCGCGCCCGGGTAACCTTGCCCTCCCGATTCACACGCATTTCGCAGACCATGCAGAGGCGGTCCACTTTAGGATTCAGGGAGCACAGGCCGTTCGACAGCACTTCCGGCAGCATGGGGACGACGCGATCAGGGAAGTAAACAGACGTGCTGCGGCGAATCGCCTCTTTGTCCAGCGGAGAATCGACCTCGACGTAATGAGCCACGTCCGCAATCGCCACCAGCAAGCGCCAGCCAGCGGCTGTCGGCTCGCAGTACACCGCGTCGTCGAAATCCCGGGCGTCGGCTCCGTCGATCGTAATCAGGGTGACGTCGCGCAGGTCCGTTCGGCCCTTCTTGGCCGCCGTCGGCACTGACTTGCCGAACGTGGCGGCCTGCTCGCGCACCGCCTTGGGCCAGCGCACCGGGATGGCGTGCAAATGGATGGCAATGTCCGTCGCAATGCCCTTTTGCCCCGGGTCGCCGAGCACCTGCACGACGCTTCCCGTCGGCTGCTGGTAGCCATCCGGATAATCCAGAATTCGGGCAACGACGATCTGCCCCGGCCTGGCCGTGCCGCTTTCGCCC
>CAZFVT010000606.1:0-1985 GCA_964522355.1 uncultured Woeseiaceae bacterium
CCTGCAGCACGTCTTTCATTCGCGACTTGTCGCGGAAGTTTCTCGCCTGCTCGGCGGTGACGCCCTCAACGCCCAGCGCTTCTCGAGCGACCGCCAGCTGCACCTGCATGTGTTCGAGCACGCCGAAGTAGCGCTGGACCGGGCCGAAACGGCTCGCCAGATTCCTGGCCGCATCGGCGAGCTGCGCCGCATCGAGCGCGTTATCGACCCGCCAGTGGCCGGCAACGCTGTCGCGCAGATCGGCGGGCAGCTTCTCGAAGGGATCCTGGCTGACGATCGTCAGGTCGATACCCGGCAACTTCGCGGCGCCGCGAACGAAACGCAGGGTCGCATCCATGAAGAACGGCGCGGCAAAGATGACGTGAGCAGGCATAAGGGCTGCGATGGTACCTGTTCGGCGCATCGCGCAACATGAAATAGCACGCTTTGGGCGCGCAGCGATGCGAGTACACTGGCCGCATGTCGGACTCGCTTAAGCCTCACGCATGACCCATCGCTGTACCGTTATCGGCGCCGGCGCGGTTGGCGCTGCGGTTGCCCTCCACCTGCAGCGCGACGGGCACGAGGTTGTCCTCCTGGAGCGCGATCGTCCGGCAGCCGGAGCATCGTTCGGCAACTCCGGCGCCATCGTCAACGGATCCTGTGCGCCGACCGCGATGCCCGGGGTCTGGAAGGAGGCGCTGCGAGCCATTGTTGACCCGCTCGCACCGTTCTCTCTACGTCCGGGCTATCTGCCGAAGGCTTTGCCCTGGCTCTTGCGGTTTCTCTCAGCCAGTAGACGATCGCGATTGGTCGGACTATCGAACTCGCTTTACAGCCTCAGCCGCCACGCGACGACCGAGTGGCTGGCGCTTGCTGCGAATACCTCGATCGCCGAGTACCTCGACGAGAGCCACTGGCTGAAGATCTATGAGACCGAGCGTGGCTTTGCCGACACGGCTGATGCCCGGGCTTTGCTCGATGCCAACGAAGCGCCCTATACGCTGTTGAGTGCCGGGGACATTCGCGAACTGGAGCCGTCGCTGGCGCCGATATACGCGGCCGGCATCCTGCAGCCCAACGGCCTGAGGATCACCAGCCCGGGCAGGCTGGTCGAAACGATGGTCGACAGCTTCGTCGCCGCTGGCGGCCGGTTCGAGAAAGCGTCGGTCAACGCTCTGACGCCGAACGGCGATCAGGTGGAGATATCGACTGACGGGCCGACCTGTAGAGTCGACCGCGCCGTGGTCGCCCTGGGCGCCTGGTCCCGCCCGCTCGCCGCCAGCCTGGGCGACGACGTGCCGCTCGATGCAGAACGTGGCTACCACATGATGCTGCCTGCCGGCAGCGAGGCGCTGCTCTCACGACCGGTGGTCAATGCAGAACGATTCTTTGTGCTTTCCCCGATGCTCGGCGGCATGCGCATGACCAGCCAGTCAGAGCTCGCCGGCGTAGACGCGCCGCCGGACTATCGACGCATCCGCCGGTTGCTGCCGGAAGCAAAGCGCATGCTTCCCGACCTGGAGGTGGGTGAGCCCTCGGTATGGATGGGCGGCCGGCCTTCACTGCCCGATTCCCTGCCGGTCATCGGCTCCTCGACCCGGAGCCCGAACATTCTCTATGCCTTCGGCCACCAACATCTCGGCATGACGCTCGCGGCAATTACCGGTCGACTGGTTGCGGAGCTTGCCGGCGGCCGTGAGCCGGCCGTTGACCTCTCACCGTTCCGGCCCGATCGATTCTGAAGCAGGCCGTATTCCGGATGCCCCCGGTTTCGCCGAAAGGCCGGGGTCTGCGCGAATGAAGATGCTTTAAGGCCAGAGGCCCGCGGTGCTACGCTGCAGACATGGGTGCACGCTCGCTCCTTCTTGAACTCCGTCGCCGCAGCGTGTTCAGGGCGCTGGGCATTTACGTCGCCGCTGCCTGGGCATTCGTCCAGGTCGTCAGCCTGGTGTTGCCGGCCGTCGGGGCGCCGGATCGCGCGCTCATCTACGCCTGGCTGCTCG
>CAZFVT010000607.1:0-1983 GCA_964522355.1 uncultured Woeseiaceae bacterium
GTTGATTAACGGGTTCGACGATCCGATCGCAGCCCCCAGCTACTCCAGCAACTACGCCGCGGCCGCGCAGTCCGTTGGCGACAACGCGCGATACGTCGGCATCCGGGCGGCCGGGCACTTTGAGGTCGTTGCGCCCGGCACGCCCGCGTGGGACATCGTTCAAGCGGAAATTCTGAACATGATCAACGCTTTGTAGCCAGGACCGGAGGCCTGCATGTTGCTCAGCAACAACCGGATACAAATGGAGACAAGGCAGACATCCTTTTGTAACGCGACTGCGGCACTGTACGGCTTTGCGCTCCCCCCGCAAATTGACATGGAAAAGATCGCGCGCCAAGGATGGTGCACCCTAATAGCAACCCTGTTGCTCAACGTCACCGCCTTCGCCCAATCCCCCGGGGCGATCGCGGTAGACGTTATTGATGAATCCACGCGACGACCGATCGCCGGTGTCCTGATCACTGTAACCGCCCGCAATGGCGATGCCGTATCGGCTCGCACCGACGAGCAGGGCGCCGCTGAACTCGATGGCCTTGTGCCCGGCCTCTACCAGGTCGAATCCAGCGACGCAGGCTATCGACGGGGCTTCGAGCCCAGCGTTCGTGTTGTTACCCGACGAACAACTCCTGTTCAGATGCAGCTCGTGGCCTCTGCTGAGGCAATCGATGAAGTGACGGTTCGCGCACGTGCCGTCCGCGCCGACGTCTTCGGTGCGGTCAGCAACTCTTACCTGAACCGGGAGGAGCTGCGCAGCGCCGTTGGCACCGGCAGCGACGTGATGCGCGCCCTCGATGGACTGCCGGGCCTCATTTCGACGGGTGACTTTGCGAACTTCACCGTCCGCGGACGAGGTCCACGGGACAACCTGATCTTTGTCGACGGCATGCCGTTCGACAAGGTCGTACATTTCGATCAGACCCTCGGCGAAGAAGAGGACATTGGTGGCGGTGGCCGCTTCTCCATCTTTGCGCCCAACTCCATTCGCGGTGCCGAATTCTCTCCCGGCGGCTGGTCGGCCGCTTACGGCGGACGGTCGGGCTCGCTGCTGCAACTCGACGTTGCGGGAGGCCTGCCCACGCCTTCCGCGAGCATGCGCGTTGACATCGCGGGCCTCGAGTTCATGTACGAAGGCCCTAGCGGGATACATGAGAACACGACCGCTTTCTTCACCGCGCGACAGTTCGACTTCGGCAGGGTCTTCGAGTTTATCGACGAGGAAGACATCGGCACTCCAGAACTCACTGACATCATTCTGAAGACGGAAACGGAGATCGACGGGCGAAACTCCGTGGAGTTTCTGGCGATTCACGCGCCGGAGGAGTACACGCGGGACATCGACAATGTCCTGGCGTCCCCGGACTTCGAAGACGTGTCGCTGATCGAGTCCGAGCAGGACCTCAGCCTGTTTGGTCTGAGCTGGATTCGCCTCGTGGGCGAGACCGGCCAATGGACCAATCGCCTCTACCTGCGCGATAGCGACAAGGAGAGCGCGGAAGGTGAGTCATTCCCGGACCTGGTACCTGAGGACACGCCGCCCGAGGATATCCCGGTCAACGAGCGCATCATTACGGTCGGTGAAAAGGAATCGGAGATTGGCTGGAGAAGCGATTTCATAGCGCAGAACCGATGGGGTACCGGCAGCGTTGGTCTTCGCCTGACGCAGATCGACGTCGATTACCGTACTTTCCTGCGCGAAGACTGGACTCGCTTCGTCTATCGCAGCACGGACCCGCGGCCGCCCGGGCAGGACTTCATCGTACTGCAGCCGGAAAACGTCAACAGCGAGTTCGATGCCAGTGAGGTGTCCTATGCGGTGTATGGCGAGCAAACCTTTGAGTTTGACAGCTGGGACCTGCGCGCCGGGCTGCGCTATGACTATGACGGCTTCGCCGAGCAGTCGCTGGTGTCACCACGCTTTGCCGCCAATTTCCGGCCGGCTGCAGGGCGGCGAATCTCGGCAACGGCGGGCGTCTTCTTCCAATC
>CAZFVT010000608.1:0-1980 GCA_964522355.1 uncultured Woeseiaceae bacterium
GTCGGGCGGCAGGTACAGCAGTCCGCGATCCGCGACGTCGTAGGGACTTGGGAATACGATCGCGCGGGCATCCGCGAGACCCATGCGCTCCGTGTAGTGGCTGAAGTCCTCGCCGACCGCAAGCGTCGCGGACGTAAAGACCCAGCTTTGGTCCGGCTGCGAGAATGAGGCCTTCAGGTTTGCGGCGATATCCAGCGGCGTCAGGTGCATTCGCAGACTGCGGGGGTTCACATCCACCCAGCGTAAACCGTCGAAACTCTCCTCATTGGCGATATTCGCCAGCCTCTCGCCGAGGATGAACAGGCGCTCGGCGAGCTTCTCTAGCTCGCTGGAGTGGTCGACCACCGATTCCAGCACTTCACAGATGTCGCTCAGAGAAATCTGAACTTCGGAGAGCGGCTCCTCAATGGCATCCATGATACGCGCGAGTTCATGACGCCCCTCTGCGCGCGGTGCGGCAGCGCGCAGCCCGCGAACCGCGGTCTGTAGTCTATCGAGGCGTCGCTGGGCCTCGGCCTGGCCGAGAGGCAAGGTCGCGGCCCGAAGCTCGTCCAGAAGACGCTCGATTTCCCGAGTGCCGACGCTGATCCCGAAGAACTGTGTGGCGAGGTCGGGAATCTGGTGCGCCTCGTCGAGCACGACAACGTCCGCACCGGGCAGGAACTCGACGAAGCCTTCTTCCTTCATGGCCAGATCGGCCAGCAGAAGATGGTGATTGATCACCACGAGGTCGGCTTCCTGAGCGGCTCTCCGTGCCTTGACGACGTGGCAGTCGTTGTAGAAGCGGCATTTCTGGCCAAGGCAGTTGTCTGCCGTCGACGTCACCAGCGGCCAGACCGGCGAGTCCTCGGGTACGTTCGTCAGCTCGGCCTTGTCGCCCGCGATTGTCCGGTGCCGCCATTCGTGCACCGCTTTCAGGTGGACGGCGGAAACCGCTTCGCCGACGGCGGCAGTTTCGAGCCGTTCAAGGCACAGATAGTTGGCACGGCCCTTGAGCAGCGCGGTCTCCAGCGGCCGCCCGATAGCCTTTGAAATCAGGGGCAGATCGCGGTGGAAAAGCTGATCCTGGAGCGTCTTGGTTCCGGTGGAAATGATGCCTCGCTGCCCGCTCAGCAGCACCGGCAGCAAATACGCAAAGGTCTTCCCGGTTCCGGTGCCGGCCTCGACGATCAGATGGCTACGGTTTTCGATAGCGTCGGCAACCGCATCCGCCATCCAGGCCTGCGCCGCCCGCGGCTGGTAGCCTGGGAGCAGGGTTTCAAGGGGGCTTTCGGCACCGAAATAGTCCGCGTAGTCGGGCATGGCCGGACTATAACCGAATCTCGGCAAAGGAACTGACGACATGCCGCGCCGCGGCTGAACGAGCCGCATAGCGGGCGGCGGCAGGCGCCCTGGTCCCCGTCTCAGAATCAGGCTTGCCGGATCAGCGGCCGGTGACGCGCTTCAGCAGTTCCTGGTGACCACGGACGGTAAAGCGAAGGAAGGGGCCGGCCGCCGTGTAGCGAGCGTCGGCAAAGTCCTCATCATAAAAGCCGGTGATGTTGTAGCCGACACTGAGCCACATATCCTGGGCGATGTTGAAGCCGAGATCGACGCCGGCACTCAGATCGTAGGTACCACTCTGCCAGGCGTGGTAGCCGCTCAGGTGAATCCCGGCCTCCCAGCGATCGCGGAATCCGTGGCTGTAATCCACGCCGACGAGGTCCGTAAAGCCGGATACCTCGGTACCGTCGAAGTTGCTCTGCACGTACTTGAAGGCGTACTGCAGTGCCAGCTGGCTCGACGAGCCTATTCGTCGGTTGCTGTTCAGGTTGGAGATCAGCCGCCACACCTGCTCCTCGCGATCAGCCAGGCTGAAGTCCTCATAGCGAAGGTCCGCGCGATGCAGCAAGGTCCAGGGGCTGTCCGACGGCCGGAACGCCCATCCGGAACGAAGTTCGGCAGCGAAGGTTCCGGTGCCGTCGAGTCGATCGCTGTTGT
>CAZFVT010000609.1:0-1978 GCA_964522355.1 uncultured Woeseiaceae bacterium
CCCGCCGAAACCGGACTTCACCGGTGTGCGGGTCATCGATGACTTCTCGCTCGCAACGCTGGTCGACTACATCGACTGGATGCCGTTCTTCAACGCCTGGGAGTTCCATGGCAAGTACCCGGCAATTCTGAATGACGAGGTCGTCGGCGAAGAAGCGCGCAAGCTGAAGAAAGACGCCGACGACATGCTGGAACGCATCATCAGCGAGGGCTGGCTGAAGCCCTCGGCGGTGATCGGCTTCTTCCCGGCGAACAGCGTTGGCCACGACGATATCGCTTTGTACACCGATGAAGATCGCGGCAGTGAGAAGATGCGGCTTCACCACCTGCGTCAGCAGCGCGGCAAGGAAGACGGCAAGCCGCAGATGTGTCTCGCGGATTTCGTGGCACCCGCACCCTCGGGGCTCAAGGACTACATCGGCGCTTTCGCAGTCTCAGCGGGACACGGTATTGACGAGCATGTCGAACGCTTCGAGGCCGAGCATGATGATTACAGCAGCATCCTGCTGAAAGCGCTGGCCGACCGCTTTGCCGAGGCGGCCGCCGAGTACATGCACGAACGTGTACGCAAGGATTTCTGGGGCTACGCGAACGACGAATCGCTCAATAACGATGACCTGATTCGCGAGCGGTATGAAGGTATACGTCCTGCACCCGGATACCCGGCCTGCCCGGATCATACGGAGAAGGCGCTGCTCTGGAATTTGCTCGACGTGGAGAAGAATACCGGCGTGTCGCTTACCGAATCCTTCGCCATGTGGCCGACCGCGTCCGTCAGCGGCTTCTACTATTCGCACCCGGATTCCAAGTATTTCGCAGTGGGTAAAGTGGCGCGTGACCAGGTGGAGTCTTATGCGAAGCGCAAGGGCCTCACGCTCGAAGAGGCAGAGCGTTGGCTGGCACCGAATCTGGGCTATACGCCAGGGGAAGGCACCGACGCCGACGCCGCCTGATCTGGGTTACTATCTCGCCCGTCTATCGATGGGGAGAGACCGGTGCTCGACAAATTTGAACGCTATCCGCTCACTTTCGGGCCCACGCCCATTGAGCCGCTGGAGCGCCTCAGTGCGCACCTCGGTGGCAAGGTAGATCTTTTCGCCAAGCGCGAGGACTGCAACTCAGGGCTCGCCTTTGGCGGCAACAAGGTTCGCAAGCTGGAGTACATCGTGCCCGACGCGATTGCTTCGGGTGCGGACACTCTAGTCACCATCGGCGGCGTGCAGTCGAACCACACTCGCCAGGTGGCCGCCGTTGCCGCGAAGATCGGCATGAAGTGCCGGCTCGTGCAGGAAAGCTGGGTGCCCTTCCAGGACGCCGTGTATGACCGGGTTGGCAACATCCTCATGTCGCGGGTCATGGGTGCCGAAGTTGAGCTGGTCGATGAGGGATTTGATATCGGCATCCGCGAGTCCTGGGAGCGTGCGCTCGAGGACGTCAAGGACCGAGGTGGCGTGCCTTACGCGATCCCGGCAGGGGCTTCCGTTCACAAATACGGAGGTCTGGGTTTTGTCGGTTTCGCCGAGGAGGTCCGGCAGCAGGAGGCGGACCTGGGCTTCAGGTTTGACTACGTTGTCGTCTGCACCGTTACCGGCTCTACCCATGCCGGCATGGTTGTCGGCTTCGCCGCGGACGGCCGGGCGCGGCAGGTCATCGGTATCGACGCCTCCGGCACGCCAGAGCAAACCCATGCGCAGGGGCTCGACATTGCGCAAAAGACGGCGGACCTCGTTGAGCTTGGCTCGGCAATCACTGCTGACGATGTGGTGTTAAAGACGGACTACGCCTACCCGCTCTATGGCGTACCTTCCGACGAAACCAATGAGGCGATACGTCTTTGTGCTCGCCTAGAAGGCATGATGACGGATCCGGTTTACGAAGGTAAATCGATGCAGGGCATGATCGACCTCGTCGAACAGGGTTTCTTCCCAGACGGTTCCAGAGTGCTCTACGCCCATCTCGGCGGCGTGCCCGCAATCAAT
>CAZFVT010000610.1:0-1966 GCA_964522355.1 uncultured Woeseiaceae bacterium
AGCCTGCCGGCCGCCGGGGCGGGCACTTCGAGAACAACTTTGTCCGTCTCGAGATCCACCAGGTTTTCATCCCGAGCGACTGCGTCACCGGGCTTTTTGTGCCAGGCGACCAGCGTGGCATCACTGACAGACTCGGGAAGCTGTGGAACTTTGATTTCAATGCTCATTGAGTTTTCCGTTATTTCTTCGGCGGCGGTTTGGACTTGCTGGCGGCGGTCTTGATATCAAGGGCGGCGTTCACCAGCGCCTGCTGCTGCTGAGAATGCACTTTGAACAGCCCGGACGCAGGCGCGGCGGCACCGGGACGCCCGGCGTAATACAGAGTCCGCTCACCGCTGAGGGGCTCCTGCAGGCGGTGGCGTATCTGGTACCAGGCCCCCTGATTCTGTGGCTCTTCCTGGCACCAGACGATGTCTTTCGCGTTCGGGTACTGGTCCAGCACTTCAGCGTATCGTTCGATCGGGAACGGGTAGAGCTGTTCAATGCGAACCAGCGCAGTGGTGTCGACGCCGTGCACCTCGCGTGCCTCCAACAAGTCGTAGTACACCTTGCCGCTGCAAAAAACGACGCGGGTGACCTTGTCGGCATCGAGTCCGGACTGTTCCGGAATGATCAGGTGGAAATGACCGTCGCTGAGCGCCGACAGCGGCGAGACCGACATCTTGTGACGCAGCAGGCTCTTGGGCGTCATGACGATCAGCGGCTTGCGATAGCGCCTGAGCATCTGCCGCCGAATCATGTGGAACATCTGCGCCGGCGTCGACGGCACGCAAACCTGCATGTTGTGCTCAGCACAAAGCTGCAGGAAGCGTTCCAGCCGAGCGGAAGAGTGCTCGGGCCCCTGCCCTTCGTAGCCGTGCGGCAGGAACAGGACGAGACCGCACAGTCGGCCCCATTTCGCTTCACCGGAGCTCATGAACTGATCGATGGCATCCTGGGCGCCGTTGGCGAGGTCGCCGAACTGAGCCTCCCAGCTGCCCGGCGGCTCCGGATCGGTGGTCGCAAAACCGTACTCGAAGCCCATGACCGCCTCTTCGGACAAGAGCGAGTCGATCACGCGGAACGACAGCGGGTCGTCAGTGACGGTCTGCAGCGGCACGTACTCTTCGCGGTTGGACTGGCCGTGCAGCACGGCGTGACGGTGGAAGAAGGTGCCTCGGCCGCTGTCCTGACCGGTGATCCGGCAGGCATAACCGTCTTCCAGAAGTCCGGCATAGGCCATGGTCTCGGCAAAGCCCCAATCCATGGGTAACTCGTCGGCGGCCATCTTTCGGCGGTCCTCGACAATTCGCTGAACGCGACCATGAAGCACGAGGTCCGACGGAAGCTCCGTCAGCTTGCTGCTGAGGCGGGCAACCCGTTCGGGATCGAGCGTCGTGTCGACGTTTTCCTGCCAGTCTGCATTGAGATAGGGATCCCAATTCACCGTGAACTCGTTGCCGATCATGCCCAGCGACATCTTCGGCACCGGCTCACCGCGGTCCAGGCGGTCGCGGTAGTCATCCTGCATCTTCGATACGTCGCCGCGCTTGATCAACGACTCGTTGACCAGGTGATCGGCGTAGAGTTCGCGGGTCGTCTTGTGCTGTTTGATCCGCGAGTACATCACCGGCTGGGTCGCACTCGGCTCATCGGCCTCGTTGTGACCATGGCGCCGGTAACACACTAGATCGATGACCACGTCCTTTTTGAACTTCTGGCGGTACTGCAGGGCCAGGCGGGTGACAAAAATGACGGCTTCGGGATCGTCGCCGTTGACGTGGAATACCGGCGCCTCAATCATTTTCGCCACGTCGCTGCAGTACGGCGTCGAGCGGGCATCGGATGGCCGGCTGGTGGTGAAACCGATCTGGTTGTTGATGACGATGTGCACGGTGCCACCGGTGCGGAAACCGTTGGTCTGCGACATCTGGAAGGTCTCGGTGACGACGCCCTGTCCCGAGAAAGCGGCGTCGCCGTGAATCAA
>CAZFVT010000611.1:0-1960 GCA_964522355.1 uncultured Woeseiaceae bacterium
CTTCGCCGCTCGACTTCATTTCCCCTTCACGCGGCTCGTGCGACGGTGACAGGTTCAAGAGCAGCAGCGTGCCCTCGGAAAGAAGTGGCTGGCCACGCACGGCGCGCAGATCGTTGAGAATTGGCAGAAGTACGAGAGCGATGTCGCGGCCACCACCCAGCAGCCGCTCAATGTAGGCCGGTAGCTGAACCATGGCACGTGTCAGGGCTTCCAGGCCCTCTTCCCGCGCGGGACCCGGCGGAATCTTGCCGAGATGGCTGCAGACCGACTCCATCTCCTCGGTCAGGAGTGCCGCGCCGTAGGTCTCAGTGACCTTCAGCGCACCGCCGACCTGGTGGAGCAGTTCGGCACAGCGGCTGAGCGACGCCGTACCACCATGGCCGTCAATGCTGTCTTCCAGCGCGACCTGGGCGCTGCGAATCGACTCCAGCAGTTCCTGGCTGACGATGGCAAGGGTGCCCCCCATCGTCGCCGGAGCGGGCTCGCTCCGAGTCTGCTGCTGACCGCCGGTCCCGCCTTCCATCAAGCCTGGCCTGCCGCCTTCTTCTTGACCGGGGGTGCCGGGGGCTCTGCGCTGGGCGCGTTGGACGCGCCTGCTGCCAGGTCCGCACCGGGGATGGTAAAGCCGGAAACCGTGCTACGCAGCTGCGACGCGAGCAGAGACAACTTGGAAATGCTCGCGGCCGTCGCCGACGTGGCCTTGCCGGTCTGTTCGCTGATTTCCTTCAGCTTGGAGGTACGGCGGGTCACATCAGCCGCAGAACCCGCCTGCTGCCGCGCCGAACCCGAGATGTTCTGTACCAGGCTGGCGATCTGGTTCGAGACCTGCTCGATTTCATCGAGGGCGGCGCCGGCGTTCTCGGCCAGCAGAGCTCCGCCAACCACGTCCGTGGTCGAGCGCTCCATCGACACAACGGCTTCGTTGGTGTCCGCCTGAATCGTGCGAACCAGCACTTCAATCTGCTTGGTCGCATTCGTCGAACGCTCGGCCAGCCGCTGTACCTCGTCGGCGACGACGGCGAAGCCGCGGCCTGCTTCGCCCGCCATGGACGCCTGGATGGAGGCGTTCAGAGCGAGGATGTTGGTCTGGTCGGCGATATCGTTGATCAACTCGACGATGTTGCCGATCTCCTGGGAGCTTTCGCCGAGCCGTTTGATGCGCTTCGACGTCTCCTGGATGGTCTCGCGAATCGTGTTCATACCGTCGATCGTCCGGCGCACCGCCTCACCGCCCTTGTGCGCGACGTCGACCGAGTGACGGGCCACGTCCGAGGACCGCTCGGCGTTACCCGACACCTCTTCGATCGAGGCGGCCATGGACACGATCGATTCGGTGGCCGCATTGATTTCCTGGGTTTGCTTCTCCGCAGCACGGGCCAGGTGGGTCGCCGTGTTCTCAGTCTGTTTGGCCGCTGAGTCGACCATGATCGAGGTTCGATCAATCGTCTCTACAAGCTCTCGCAGCTTCTCGATCGCGAAGTTGATGGAGTCGGCGATAGCCCCGGTGATGTCCTCCGTTACCGTCGCCTCGACGGTAAGGTCGCCATCGGCCAGGCTGCCAAGTTCGTCGAGCAGGCGCAGAATGGCCTGCTGGTTGCGTTCATTCTGTTCCGACTGAACCCGGGCGGCCGACTCGAATACGCTGGATCGGGAATGCAGCACGAACAGCACTGCGATGAGTATTGCGGCCAGGATCAGGAGCCCGATCGGCAGCAGCGGCGTGGCGAGAAAGCCGGGCAGTGAACCGCCGCCCGGCGATACGGCGGCGATCGTCGCCGTGTAGATCGACTGGGCGGCGCCGTTTATCTCCGAAGCGTTGTCCGCAGCACCGTCCAGATCGCCGGAGCCGCTGATTGCGGTGGCCACGGCCGACTCGACCGCCTCCAGCTGTGTTTCCAGCGGCACGAGGACCTCTTCCGCCGTCGGTAATTCCCGTAGAACCTGCTCGACGTGATCGATG
>CAZFVT010000612.1:0-1953 GCA_964522355.1 uncultured Woeseiaceae bacterium
GAGATGATGGGCGTCTACTCGGTTAACGAGTCCGTCGCGATCTCTCGCTCGCGCGACAAGCTGCGTGCCTCACAGCTCCTGGCGCGCAAGGGCATCGGCCTGCCCGTCACCGGCTTTGCAAATTCGCCGGACGACACTCAGGACCTGCTGAAAATTGCCGGTGGCGCGCCGGTAGTCATAAAGTTGCTGGAGGGTACCCAGGGGGTTGGTGTCGTGCTCGCCGAGACGCGCAAGGCAGCCGAAAGCGTTATCGAAGCGTTCCGCGGACTGGGCGCCAACTTTATCGTGCAGGAGTTCATCGCGGAGGCCGGTGGTGCCGATATTCGCTGCCTGGTCGTGGGCGACCGGGTCGTCGCCGCCATGAAGCGCCAGGGCAAGGAGGGCGAATTCCGCTCCAATCTTCATCGCGGTGGCAGCGCAATGCTCATCAAGATCACCCCGGAGGAGCGCTCGACGGCGGTCCGCTCCGCGAAAGTGATGGGACTCAACGTGGCCGGCGTCGACCTGCTGCGTTCGAACCACGGACCGGTGGTCATGGAAGTCAACTCGAGCCCGGGTCTGGAAGGCATCGAAGGCGCCACCAACAAGGACGTTGCCGGGATGATTATCTCGTTCATCGAGAAGCACGCCCGACGTGGCAGAACACGAACCCGCGGTCGCGGCTAGTCGTGCCCCGCAGCGGAGCGACGCCGCTAGGCGAAGTCGACGAACTTGTTGAAGGGCATCTCTCGCAGCCGCTGGCCGGTTGCGGCGTAGATGGCGTTGGCCAGCGCCGGCGCGGCCGGCGGCACCGGCGGCTCGCCAATCCCTAACACCCGACTGCTGTTCTCCAGGCCACGGACCTCGATCTCCGGACACTGGTTCATCCGCATACCCGGGAACTGATGATAGTTGCGCTGCTCGGCCATGCCGTCGGCATAGGTCGTCTCGCAGTTCATCGCGTGACCGAGACCCCAAACGACGCCGCCCATGACCTGGCGTTCGAAGTTCATCGGGTCAAGCACTTTGCCAACGTCGGCCGCGACGTAAACCTTGTCGATGCGGATACCGTTGCCGGTGTCCGTCACTTCGATCACCTCGGCCGCGTGCACACCGAAGGAGAACACGGTTGCGACGCCGCGTCCGCGTCCCGGGCCAAGCGGTGTCGACCAATCCGACATTTGAGCGACCGCCTCGAGTACCCCACGCGCCACATCGTCGTCGCACATCGCCAGCCTGCCCAGTAGCGGATCAGCGCCGGCAGCTTCGAGGAGTTCATCGACTGCCGTCTCCAGCATGAAGCCGCCGGTTGACGCCCCCACGGAGCGCCAGGAGCTGACCGGCGCAAGATCCGGTACGGCGTAGGTGCTAACCCGCAGGTTTGGAATCGCGTAGGGTGCGTCCCAGACGCCGGCCGGCAGCTGGTTGTCGGGGCCGGCAGCAGGCAGGCCTATTCGGCTACTCTGTGACCGGACAATTGAGGGTGCCGCCAGCTCGATGTCCAGCGAGCGTATGCGGCCGTCGTCAACCGAACCGCGCCAGCGCGCCATCGCGATCTGGCGAACGTAGTCCTGTGAGAAGTCTTCTTCCCGGCTGAAGGTCAGCTTGACCGGCGTGCCCACCAACTGCCGGGCGATCTCCGCGGCATAGCGAACGTTGTCGAATTCGAGGCGGTGTCCGAAGCTGCCGCCACAGTACTGGTTGTGCAGGCGAACACCGTCGGCATCAACGCCAAGTATGTCGGCTACCTGCTGCTGGGCGAAACGCGGCAACTGATGGGCAACCCACAGGTCCGCGCTTTCACCGTCGAACTGAGTAAGGGCACTGAGCGGCTCCAGCGGCGCATGCGCCAGATAAGGCGCACGACACTCTGCCGACAAGAGCTCGGCGGACTCAAACTGCTGGACATCACCCTCGTCTCTCCAGCGGCGGTCGAGATAGTCGTCGTTGAAAGCAGAAGAAAGAGCAGACCAG
>CAZFVT010000613.1:0-1951 GCA_964522355.1 uncultured Woeseiaceae bacterium
CATCCAGCGCCGCGCGGGCCCTCAAGACCAGCTTGCTGGCGACCGCGATGAGACCCTGAGTGGCTTCGGTGCTGCCAGGGTCGACGGCGAGCGCCAGTTCATAGAAGTATCGGGCGTTGTCACTCGACGGAGAGACCAGCTGATTGCTGGCCAGTCGCTGTGCTGCCATTGCCAGCACCTCGTCGAGCTGCTGATCGCTGCGCGCAGCTGCCAGTTCAATCGACAACGCTTCAAGCTCCGGAGAGTTGCCATCGACGTAGTCTTCGGCGCTTCTGAGCAGCCGGCCGGCATCCTCAAAACGCGCCTGGTTGATGGCGGCGCGCACATCATCCAGGGCGGTGCGGAGTTCCAGCTCTCGAAGTTGAGCGGTAAGGAAGGTAAGGCGCGTGCTTTCCGGGTCGGCGAGCTCGATGACGCGCAGCGCGCGGCTGGCCTGGATCATGCGTCCATTGAGCAAAGAAGACTCGGCGCTGGCGAACACCTCATCCAGGATCTCTGCGAACTCGGCCTGGATTTCTTCGTTGTCCGGCGCTGCGTCCCGAGCCTGAATGTAATACTCAACGGCATTTCTTCCGGCCGGCGAGAACAGGTTTCCGTTGGTCCGCGCCGTACGGGCTTCCGACAGCAGCAACAGGGATTCCGTGCCGGAGATACGCTCGGTGACGACCTCGCTCGGTTCTTCGGCTGGCAGGGTGGTTGCAACCGGCTCTTCGTCGGGCTGTGAAAGGAAGAACGCGGCGCCGCCGCCGATGACGGCGAGCAGGGCGACCGCGACGCCGGCGTAAAGCGTGTAGTTCGGTGGCTCGATCTCGTCCGGCGAGTCGTCGTAAGGGAACTCCCTGACCGGCACTGACCCTTCGGGCGGGATAACAATCTTGGATTTGCCGCCGGGCATGATGCTGCCGGCGCCCTTGGCCAGCGACCGCGCCACCGTGGCAGCAAGATCGGTCACCGTCTCCGAGAAGCTCCGGCTGCCGTCCATTGCACTTTCGAGCGCCAGGTCGGGTGCGCCGCCTGCCGCGGGTTGCGGCGCGGGCGCGGCTTTCGGCTTGGCCTTTTTCTTGGCTTTGGGCTTTGGCTCAGGTTTTGGCTTGGGCTTCGGCTTCTGCGTGGGCGTGGCCTTGACCTCAGTCTTTGGTGCCGCTGCCGGCTTTGCGGGTCCCTTGTTGGCGGGTGCCTGCGGCGCAGCTTCAGCCTTCGGCTTGGGCTGCGGCTTCGGCGCCTGTTTCGGCAGCGGAGCCTGGGCGCCGGGCCTGGCCTTGAACGCCACGTCTGGCGCGTCCAGGTGATGCTTTGCAGATGCTTCGATGGCGAGCCTGGCGCGACCGGGCGAAACCGGCTTCAGCAGGAATCGGTAAACCGTACCGCGGTTGATCAGATCCATCATTGTTTCGCCATCGTCGCGGCGACCAGCGACTACGGCGACCAGGCGCGGCTGTTGCTGGCGGAATCGTTGCGTTATGGCTTCGATGTTTTCGCTGGCGAGGGCGGCGTCCGTGACCAGCACGCCGATCGGCTGCTTGCGAATCATCTCTTCTGCCTCTCCCGGACGGGAGGCGTGATGAACCTTGTGCGTCCCCTTCGAGGATTCGCGGATTGTCTTCAGAAATTCTTCGTCCCGAGTCAGGACGACAATATCGACCGGCTTGCTCGTGGCTGCGGCGGACTTCTTCGGCAGTTTGAGCGCCGGTACCTCGCCGGTACCGTCGCTGATGATCAATGCGCCGTGCTCGCCGGTTTCCATGACGATGTTTTCGGCGGGATGTTCCGTAGACAGGTCATCGCCAAAGGCGTCTACGTCCGCAGATTTGTCGTTGGCCGAAACCGCCAGTGCGGCAAGCTGTACCTGTTGGTTGGCTTCCTCGACGATCTCCATGAGCTGCTCGGGAGTCAGCGGTCCACGGATCACCTGGAACAGTTCCTTCTTGCCGACCAGCGCTTCGAGTCCGTC
>CAZFVT010000614.1:0-1949 GCA_964522355.1 uncultured Woeseiaceae bacterium
CCCGGGCGTGACGGCAAGATCATCGTCTACAACTCCGGCACGGCCTCTGTGCGGGACGAGGAGGAGCTGGAGGGCTGCATCGGCAACATTCCCGGCGATGACCGCACGGCGCTGTTCCGCATCGATGTGATCGAGATTCCGGTCGACGATCCGGGCGCGGCCCGCATTGTCGACAGCCCGGCTGTATTCGCCGACCCGGAAACCGGTAACCTCGCCGGCCTGTGGCGCGGCGGTGACCATGGTGACGACACGCAGGAGACGTCTGTCACCAACCAGTGCCATGACATCACCGTGTTCCCGGAGGCCAACATCGCCGCTGGCGCCTGCTCGGGTAACGGCATTGTTTTCGACATCTCCGATCCGCTGAAGCCCACCCGCATCGATGCGGTGGTCGACAAGGGCTTTGCCTACTGGCACTCCGCAACCTTCAACAATGACGGCACCAAGATCCTGTTCACCGACGAATGGGGCGGCGGCGCACGTCCGCGCTGTCGCGCGCACGACCCGCTGACCTGGGGTGCTGACGCCATCTATGACCTGGTAGACGGCAAACTCGAGTATCGCTCGCACTACAAGATGCCGGCGCCACAGGTTGATCTCGAAAACTGCGTCGCGCACAACGGCTCTATCGTGCCGGTGCCCGGTCGCGACATCTTCGTGCAGTCCTGGTACCAGGGCGGCATCTCGGTACTCGACTTTACGGATTCAGCAAACCCGGTCGAGATCGCCTACTTCGACCGCGGCCCGATCGACGAGAAGGAGCTGGTGCTCGGCGGCTACTGGTCGTCTTACTGGTATGAAGGAAAGATCTACGGCACCGAAATCGTGCGCGGCATAGACGTCTTCGCGCTGACGCCCAGCGAGTACCTGACGGAAAACGAAATTGCTGCGGCATCCATCGCCAATCAAGGCCAGCTCTTCAATCCTCAGCAGCAGTTCCGGGTGACCTGGCCGGCCGAGCCGGTCGTGGCGCGCGCCTACATCGACCAGCTGCTGCGCAGCGAATCGCTGTCGGAGGCGACGACGATCGGCATCAACGCGGCGCTGGACGAGGCAGACACGGCGCTGGCCAATGGGTCACGAAATCGCCGCCTCGCGAATCGACTTCGTTCCATGGCGGGCGAGCTGGAAGACATGCGGGCGACCGGCCACGAGGCCAAGCGCCTCGAGGGGCTTTCTGCCAACCTGCGCGACATTTCTGCGCGGTTGCGTTAACGCCTGAAGAAGTCGGCTACGGTTTCGTCGGCGATGCCCTGCAGGAATGCGGCATCGTCGTCGGAAACCGCATCGAAGTAGTTGTATTCAAGACCGCTGGCGGGCTTTTCATATAGCGTGGCAAAGACCACGCTGGCCGCAAGGTAGGTGCCCAGTAAGGAAGGGTGGGAGCCGTCAAACGGCTTGTGCAGTTCGATATCAGGTCGCTGCCGGTAGGCTTCATCGAAGGCCAGGCCAACGGGAATGACCAGCGCATCAATCTCGTTACCCACTGACAGGTAGGCCTCGCTGACCGTATCGATCATAGTCTCCGAAGCGCGACGGTGCGGCTCGACATAGGCGTGGGTCATGTATAGGGCGACCTCGGCGCCGGCCGCGCGAACGGTCTTCGCGTGTTGCATCGCCATCTCGCGAAACCGCCGCCGCCGCTCATCGCTCAGAGGTTCTGCACTGCCGCCCTGCAGGATCACCAGGTCAAACGGCTCATCGACGTTGAGCCGGCCCGGCTCCAGATGCTGCGCCACCGGGTGTTGTTCCAGCGAGGCGCCGCCAATCGTGGCCGACTTGTAGACCAGCGAGTCGGCGATCTCGGCAACCCCTTCGCGCGCCATGCGCACGACGTGATTGTGCAGGCTGTCGTTGTAGTAGAAGTAGCTGTTGCCAATGAACAGGATGCGTTCCGGGTTGGGCGCCTCGAGCGTCTGTCGCTGCGGCTCGGGCGCCTCGGCGCTGAC
>CAZFVT010000615.1:0-1930 GCA_964522355.1 uncultured Woeseiaceae bacterium
CTCAAAAGCAGAACGTCCCCGTCTTTCCGCGCATCAACATCCGGATGTAACAGTAGCCTCGACTCCGCCGAGGAGAATGTACCGGACAGCTCGTCCGTGATTGCAAGCCGGTCTCCGTCCATTTGCCAGATCCGCTTATGCGTCACCCTGCCAGGCAGCCTCATGAAGCCATCGTGACTACAGGAAACCCTGGTTGTGCCGGGCTCCTCCTGAACCCGCTGCCCGAAGACCTGAGCGCGTCTCGCCACCCGAAAGCTTGCCCAGACCTCGGAGGAATCTTCATCATCGACCTGTACTGTATTGTGTGATCCGGTACCTCGCTGACGGAGTCGTTCGGCCGAGGGTTCATAGGTCGAACAGCCTGTATCTACCAGCCAACGTTGGCCGAACAAGGAAAGCTCGAACGACAGGGTATCCGCATGGGCGTGGCCGGGTATGTAGCTAGGGCCGACTTCTCCTATATCAGTGATCAGGCACGCATTGCCAGTTTCGACCCTCGCGTAACCGCTATCTTCCAGGTAGCGGATGGGCGGAGTCGCCTCGGTCTTGATGCCAAGCCTGGCAGCGTAGGCAAAGAGCGAGTCCGGCTCCGGCGCGATCTGGAACGCGCTGTCGTTGAAAAGCGAGATTCCGCCGTCGGGATGCGACATGGACGCCAGCCAGGAAAGCATGCGGCTGGCCAACTGCGGCAGCTCCTGACGATCGACAAAATCTCGTCCCTGGTCGTAGGTGCCTGCGACATTAATCAGGTCGCAAACATCCTCAAGCGCGAGGCAATGGTACATCGGACTGAGTTCGAACTGGCCACCGTCGTCAAGAATCTGCTCAGTGAGTTCAATCTCAAGGACACCGCAGGACACTGCCCTCCAGCGATCGGCATCCGATCCGGAAAAGAAACAGGACGCAAAAAACAGTGCTTTCGCGTTGACGAAGAGGTGATTTCCGAGAAGGTGAAACTCAAGGTTCTTACTCAGCCAGTCGGCCTGGATAGCCAGAGATCTCAATTGACGTTCGGAAAGATCGCCGCCAGACAAAGACCACTTGATCCAGTTTACGATTCGCAGTGACGTGGGATAAGGCTCCCAGCCCGGGGAACCGCCGGGCGGATTATCCGCCATCCATCGGTCCAGAAGATGGGTTTGTATTTGCAGGCGCTCATTCGCGCCTTGAGCTTGAAGATCATCGAAGTAGTGGAGATTGTACAGCAACAGTCGGTCAAGGGAGGAATCTGACCAATCGCCTCTTTCGTCTATTATCACCTCCTGGTTTAACAACCTGAATTCGTTCACGCCGAACAAGGATTGCTGGCGCGAGGCCCCGGCAATCCAATTGCGTCGTGCTTCCCTGACGTCAACCTTCGGCACCGATGGCCGAGGTCTCGGCCGGAGCTTTCGATAGACTCTGTGCGTGATCTGCGAACGCTTCAAATGGCGTAAAGTGTTGTAGTACAGAAGCGCGCTGGAAATCATACCTATAGTGACTTTCTAAGCATCCCGATCATTAGGATTCGCCAACTCGAGAAAAAACTGGAGGAATTGACCAGGCGCTCATAGGCAATACCCACAGCGTAGGTCGGCCAGAACATCCGAAGGTATTCAGGGCGACCTTCAACGAATGACAGACTAATGACATCAAAGCCGGTTTCTTTTGCCAGTCGATCGACCTGGCGCCGGCTATTGGCCCGGTAGAGCGTCGGGAAGGTATCGACTGCCTCGCGCCCTCTTATGCGGTTCACGAACTGATGGAACCGATGAGGCGTGAGCCGGGCGATCAGAGGCATGTAGTGGCGCCGGTTCGGTGTTTTGAAAAGAAAAAGGCCACCCGGTTTCAGAACTCGGGCAATCTCTGCAAAGACGACACCGGGTTCTGCGAGATGCTCCAGCACATTATCACTGAACACCAGATCAAAGCTCGAATCCGGATAGGGTAT
>CAZFVT010000616.1:0-1930 GCA_964522355.1 uncultured Woeseiaceae bacterium
GACCACGCCATCTATCCCAGAGATGTTGCCGATCATGTCGTTGTTGAGCACCGCCTTAATGCGCCAGCCCTGTTCGAGCGCGTGCTCGGCAACAATCTTGCCACCGAAGAGGCCCTGCTCTTCACCGGACAAGCCGGCATAGACGATGGTGCCCGGAAACTGGTGCTTCGACAGGACGCGCGCGGCTTCGATAGCGCCTGCCATGCCGCTGGCGTTGTCATTAGCGCCGGGTGAATCGGAAGTGCCGTTCAGCGGATCGCTGACGCGAGAATCGATGTCACCGCTCATCATCACCATGCGGTTCGGATCCAGCGTGCCGCGCTGAATGGCAACAACGCTGACGACCTCTGTAGCCTCCGGGATTCTTGCTGCACCAACCACGGTGTCGCTGATCATCATGACTTCAAGGCAGCCGCCGCAGGCTTCAGAAATGCGCTCGTACTCAGCCTTGATCCAGCGGCGGGCGGCGCCGATGCCGCCCGTGTCCGACTCCGTTTCCGACAGCGTGTGCCGCGTCCCGAAGCCCACCAAGGTCTTGATGTCGGCTTCGATGCGCTCCGCGGACACGTCGGCCGCGAGTTGATGGCGCATGTCGATGGTCTGTGCGTTGGCCACGCAGGCGAGGGCCAGCAGCAGGGTGCTCGCCAGTATTCTTGTCGTCATGATGTGTCCTTCGGGTTAAGCAGGTGTCGCTACCAGGGCAACGAGTAGCCTTCGGCGTGCCAGAATCCGCCGGTCTGTTCGAGGTCGAGTTCGTCGATGCGAGCGATCAGGCCGCTGGCCGCGACCTCGGGCTCGATGCCCTGCCCGCCGGTCATATCGGTCGCCACCATACCGGGATGCAGCAAGGCGACGGCGATGCCCCGACCCTCGAGATCACGCGCAAGGCTGGAACCAATGATGTTGACGGCCGCCTTCGAGGCGCGGTAGCCGTAGTAGCCGCCCGAGCCGTTGTCGGTAATGGAGCCCATGCGGCTGGTCACAATCGCGACGCGGGCTCCGTCTGAGAGATTACTAAGCAGTGCTCGCGTGACGCGGAGCGGCCCGATGGCGTTGACCTCGAACTGCCGGAGCATGGCATCGAAGTCGGTATCGGCCAGGGAGTCGCGGGTGAGAATGCCTGCATTGTTGAGCAGGACATCGACGGGCTGCTCGCCGAGCTCCGCGACCAGCCTGTCGACGCCGTCGTCCGTCGCAACGTCAACGCCGTCGATGACGCGGCAACCGAGAGCGTTCAAAGCGTCGCTGGACGACCGGCACACCGCGATAACGGTCTCGCCTCGGCCGGCAAGCTGCCGGACGAGTTCGAGACCAATACCGCGATTGGCGCCGGTAACGAGCCAGGTGGCCATTCGTTAACGGGCCGGCGTCAGCCTGAGCAGTCGACCCTGGCTGGAGCCGCGCTCGTCTTCCAGCACCCAGATTGAGCCATCGGGGCCTTCCTGCAGCGAACGGATGCGGGCGCCCATGCCATATCGGCCGACTTCCCGCGCGCTGTCGCCGTCGAGCGCGACGTGCACGATGGCCTGGGATGACAGCCCGGCAATGAAGGCGTCGCCCTGCCAGTCGCGGAACATGTCACCGCGATAGACCATCATGTCGCCGGGCGAGATGACCGGGGTCCACCAGGTCGCCGGCGCGTTGAATTCCGGCCGGGTATCGTGATCCGGGATCGGGCGTCCGTCGTAGTGCTCGCCGTTCGAAACGACGGGATAGCCGTAGTTGCCGCCGCGCTCGACGCGGTTCAGCTCATCACCGCCGGCCGGACCCATCTCGACGTCCCAGAGCTGGCCGTCGTTATCGAAATCCCAGGCAAAGGAAAGAATGTCGACCGGATCGGTTGAACTGCTAGCATCGAGTGTGATGCTCTGGCCTTCGGAGACGCTGGTGGGCATGGCGAGAACAGCCACCGGAGGAACATTTGTAACAG
>CAZFVT010000617.1:0-1922 GCA_964522355.1 uncultured Woeseiaceae bacterium
GGCCGGATTGCCGGCCGACAGCGTGCAGATGGTGCCAACGACCGATCGTGCGGCCGTGGGCTATCTGCTGTCGTCAATGGGCGATGTCCTCGACGTCGTCGTACCGCGCGGTGGCAAGCGCCTGATTGAGCGCGTGCAGGCGGAAGCCCGGGTTCCCGTCATCGGTCACCTTGAAGGGTTGTGCCACGTTTACCTGCACGAATCTGCGGATCCCCGGATGGCCGTCGACATCACGGTCAACGCGAAACTCCGTCGCACCGGCATTTGCGGCGCCGCGGAGACGTTGCTGGTTGATCGCTCAGCGGCCAGTGAGCTGCTGCCGCCGGTGCTTGCGGCGCTCGGCGATGCAGGCTGCGAGATTCGGGGCGACGCGGACGTGCGGGCCCTTTTCGATGAAGCGATTCCGGCGAGCGACGACGATTGGACCACCGAGTACCTGGACGCCGTCATTGCGGTTCGTGTGGTCGATGACCTGGACGCTGCAATCGACCATATTTCCCGGTTTGGCTCCGGCCACACGGAGAGCATCGTGGCCAGCGATGAATCTGCGGCAGAACGCTTTCTATCGCGGGTCGACAGCGCTATTGTTCTGCACAACGCCTCTACCCAGTATGCCGACGGCGGGGAGTTCGGTATGGGTGCGGAGATCGGTATCGCGACCGGCAGGATCCATGCTCGGGGTCCCGTCGGAGCCGATCAGTTAACGAGCTTCAAGTATGTCGTGCACGGCAACGGCCAGATCAGGCCCTAGGAGCACGGCCCGGGACGAAAGATCATCGACTTTGAACTGATTGTTATCGGTGGCGGTATCAACGGCGCCGGTATCGCGCGCGATGCAGGATTAAGAGGCATTCGCTGCCTGCTTCTCGAGGCACAGGATTTCGGCAGCGGCACATCCAGCTGGTCAACCCGATTGATTCACGGTGGCCTTCGCTATCTTGAGTATGGCGAAGTGCCGCTGGTGCGTGAATCGCTGAATGAGCGTCGCCGGCTGCTCGATCACGCGCCGCACCTGGTACAGCCGCTCGCATTGACGATTCCGATCTACGCCGGAGCCCGGCGTGGCAAGTGGCTTATCAAGCTGGGAATGATCGCCTACGATCTGCTGTCCGCCGGCAAGTCGCTGGCGTCGCATCGCATGCTGAGCCGGGAAGAGCTTCTTGCCGAGGAGCCCGGACTCTGTGCCGATGGCCTCAAGGGCGGCGCTCGCTACTACGACGCCCAGGTGACGTTTGCCGAGCGCCTGGTTGTGGAGAACGTTATCGACGCCGCGCTCAACGGTGTCGATGTCCGCAACTATGCGCCGGTGACCAACGTTGACCGGAACAATGGCCAGTTTTCCGTGCAGTTTCAGAGTCCCGACGGGCCGGCCACGGCGCGCGCGCCGATCGTGATCAACGCGGCCGGTCCCTGGGTCGACGACGTTCTGGACGTTGCGGAGGGTTCGTTCGCCCGGCAGATGGGTGGCACCAAGGGCAGCCACATCATCGTGGCCCCATTCCCGGGCGCGCCTGAGGCCGCGATGTACGTCGAAGCTGCCAGCGACGGTCGACCCGTCTTCATCGTGCCCTGGAACGGTCAGTTTCTTATTGGCACAACGGATCTGCGTTACGAAGGCGATCCCGGCGATGCCCGCGCTGAAGACGACGAGATCGCCTACCTGCTGACCGAGGTCAATCGCGTGTTTCCTGGCGCTGAGCTTGCCGTCGAGGATATTCGCTTCACCTACTCCGGTATTCGACCGCTGCCGAACCAGGAAGATGGCCCGGAATCGGCGATCACGCGCAAGCACATCATTCGCGAACATGCCGGCAACGCCGATGGGTTGATTTCCATCATCGGTGGCAAGTTAACGACCTACAGAAGCCTCGCCGAGCAGGCGACCGACCTGATCTGTCAACAGGACGCGCGGGCCACTGGCG
>CAZFVT010000618.1:0-1912 GCA_964522355.1 uncultured Woeseiaceae bacterium
TCAGGAACCAGGCCAGCGACACCAGCATCACCGAGTAAATCAGGTAGTTGCTGGTAGGCCAGGCGACGGCGGTCGTGCCGACGTAGGCGACGAACAGGAGGATGACGAAGAACAGCCATTCCAGTCGCCGGAGAAACGCGAGCATCACGCGTTGAACGCCCGGCAGGCCCTCTACGCCGCGGGCGCGTTCTTCAAGTTTCGGTTCGACCCGCCAGGACAGGAACAGCGCCGGCAGGAAGAGCAGGGCGATGATGCCTGCCTGGAACAGAATCTCCGGGTGGCTAACGTACTCGAATGCGATCTCGGCCCATTCGATAAGCCGCGCCTGGAGTTGACGAATCGGTCCCACTCGGAAAGTCCTGCTAATGCCCTCGCTGGGGGTGAACTATAGCACTGCGCGGGCCACGGCTAAGACGTGGAGTCACTCCAGGCCGTGATTCGATCGGTCGCTACGATTCCGGCGGCGCAAGCCACTGCGGAAGCTCGAGGCCTTTGTCGGCGAGGAAGTCTGCGTTTAGCAGTCGCTCCTGGTAGCGCAGCGCCGTATCGCAAAGAATCGTTACCACCGTGTGCCCCGGACCGAGGTGACGGGCCAGCCGCACGGCACCAGCGACGTTGATGCCGCTGGAGCCGCCCAGCACAAGGCCTTCGTCCTTGACCAGGTTGAACACCGTGGGGATCGCTTCCTCATCCGGAATCTGCCAGCTCACGTCGATCGGCGTGTCGGCAAGATTCGCGGTGATCCGGCTGTTACCAATACCCTCGGAAATTGAGCTGCCCTCGATGCTGATCTCGCCATGGGCAAAGTAGTGGTGCAACCCCGAACCGCCGGGGTCGGAAAGCCCGATCTGAACGTCCGGGTTCTTTGCCCTTAGTGACCTGGCAACGCCGGCCAGGGTGCCGCCGGTGCCCGCGGCACAGATGAAGCCATCGACCCGCCCGCCGGTCTGCTCCCAGATCTCGCGGCCGGTGGTCTGCTCGTGAAAGTCACGGTTTGCCGTGTTGTCGAACTGGTTTGCCCAGAATGCGCTGCCGGGCTCTGCCTCGTTCATGGCCTCGGCGAGTCGTCGGGACGTGTGCACAAAATGCGCGGGGTTCTTGTACGGGACCGGCGGGATAAGCTGAATCTCGGCGCCGTAAGCCCGGAGCGTGTTGATCTTCGTCTGGCTCTGGTTTTCGGGCATGACAATGATCGTCCGGTGACCGAGCGCGCTGCCGACCATCGCGAGGCCGATGCCGGTGTTGCCTGCCGTGCCTTCAACAATGGCACCGCCCGGCCTGAGTTCCCCGGCCTCGATGCCGGCACGCACCATGCCCACCGCGGCGCGATCCTTCACTGAACCGCCCGGGTTCATAAACTCCGCCTTACCCAGGATTTCGCAGCCGGTCTCCTCCGACAGCCGGTTCAGGCGAACCAGCGGCGTATTGCCGATGCAGTCGATAAGCTGGGAGACGCCGCTCACGCCGATTCCTCCTGATCAGAGGCCATCGCGGCCTCCAGCTCTTCGTTATAACCAAACCGGGAAAAGTCCTCGATTCGATCCGGGTAGAGGATGCCGTTCAGGTGGTCGAACTCGTGCTGGAACACGCGGGCATGAAAGCCCTCGGCCTCACGCTCGATGAGCATGCCGGTCTCGTCGTAGCCGCGATAGACGATGAAGTCCGGCCGGGACACGACGCCGCGCATGCCCGGCACGCTCAGGCAACCTTCCCAGCCCGCCGTCATCAGATCGTCGAGCACGTCGTATTCGGGATTGACGAGCACCGTCATCGGTACTTCCTCGGCGTCCGGGTAGCGAGGGTTCGACTCGACGCCGAAAATCATGACGCGAAGATTCACGCCAATTTGCGGCGCGGCGAGCCCGGCGCCGTCGTAGGCATCCATCGTTTCGCGCATGTCGGCGATGAGCTG
>CAZFVT010000619.1:0-1908 GCA_964522355.1 uncultured Woeseiaceae bacterium
GCCCCTCCCTTCGGAGGGGCTTTTTTTATGCTCGGCTCCCCGGGTCGGAGTCGGGGCGACAGGCTCTGGTACCCGATTCCTGTTGAGCGCTATGAGGTCAGTCCGCAGTCACCCTGATGCGCTCTTATCTGGGTCCTAGGGCGGACTGGGATTCGAGTCCGGCCCGGGGAGCCAAACATCAAAAGTCGTCGCAACGAAGGTTCCCGGGTGCGCCGCAAAGATTAGTGATCGATATCTGAGGGTTACTGACAAACAGATCCGGTTGCCAAGCCCACACTTTCAGAGAACCGTCTGATAACGAGATGCTCATAGCGTTCTCGAAGACATCAACAAGGTGCAGCGCACCGTCGTAGAGCTCAGGTGGTGATTCTCGCCAATGGCGCATGGTTATCGTAGTCGACATTTTCGAAAGGGCCGTACTCGAGTAAATTTGCTCCAAGTCGAAAGACTGGATCTTCGTGCCTGTGGCTCCGTAAACGACAATCGCATTTTGATGGCCGGGCTGGCCGTATTCGTCGAGAGTCACCAATACGCCAGAATCGCCCAAGAAAGCATCCAGCGGTCGAGAACGGTTGACCAGTTCGACACGCTGAATTACTGAGTACACCTCAGGTGACTCAGCTCTTCGAAAGTAAGTCGCCAGTGGCGGTTCGCGACCCTTTGCTGGTTCTATCCTAATGACAAGCTCTGTATCCGGCGATGAAGCGACAATCGGCGTAGCCGGTAGCCATGAATCAGCGGTTGCTTCAGATAAACATAAGAAGGCCACGACCAATACGCATGGTCGAACGCATCTTGCAGGCCGGAAACTGACATATTCCATCTGCAGCTCGTACATTCGACTATTACAATTCCGGTTGATCCGTAGGCAGTTCATTCGTTCATTCGAATTGAAGGAACGATTGACCGTCGTCACACAATTGGAGACACCTGGCAACCTGTCACAACACCGCATTGGATCGATCAGCGCCGTGTGAGTCTCCGAGCGGCTGCGCGAAGCAGGCAGCGCGAATAGAATCGATGAATGCCCAGTAAGACCCGGTAGCTGTATGGGAGTTCATCACCATCGGCGATAACCGCGGATCCGAAGTAGAGATCTGTTACTTCTCCCTTCGGCACTACCCGAAACCACGAACGCGTTCGTGCGTTGACGTCGCACATCAAAAGCTGGTCTTCGGTTCTGTCCTCCACTGTCCACGCGGCGAAGTGTGTTTGCTGGCCCGCTAGCAGCAACTCAATATCCCTGTCTTTCGAGGGCATACCGGCCAGGCGCAGCACCAACCGTTCGCTGCGGAACAATGGCGTCTTGTAAAAGGCGCCGACGTAGGTTGCCAGATTGACCGCTAACGGAACGGTCGTCACGAAGCAGTCAGTGTAGTGAGGGAGTGCTTCGCCCGATTCTGAAACTGCATATCGTCTGAGAAGCGCGTCTTCAGGAATCGTGGTTCGCATTCAGTATTTACCGTGTATCTGAGACTTAGCCCAATGCGTTTCGAACGGTCATTGCATCTGAACCGCTTGATGTTGGAGACCGACCTGGCTCTTGCGCTGATCCCTTAATTGCATCCTGCAGGACTAGGAATCAAACATCGTCATGAACGCAGCGACCATCTCTTCCTCGGAAACGTCCTTTACATGAGTCGCGATGATCCAGTGGTGTCCAAACGGATCACGGATTCGTCCGGCCCTGTCACCGTAGAACTGGTTCGCCAAGGGATAGATCTCATCAGCACCCTCGTCGAGTGCACGTTGAAACACGGCGTCGCAATCCGCGACGTGTATATCAAGAACGACGGAGGTCCCGCTGAGTGCCTGCGGGCTCGTAGAACCGATGCTCGGCATTTCATCAGCCAGCATCAAACGGGTGCCTTCAATCTCAATCTCGGCGTTCATGCACGTTCCGTCAGG
>CAZFVT010000620.1:0-1894 GCA_964522355.1 uncultured Woeseiaceae bacterium
CCTGGTCGCAGGCAGCCTGGCGGCGCTCCTGCCAAACGAACGCGGCATTATTCTGGGTCGCGGGCTGGCGCTCGACCTGGGGGTGCGAGTCGGTGACGACGTGGTAATGCTGATCCCGCGTCCATCACCCGGAGGGGATCTCGAGCCGGTGCTGGAGGGTTTCGTCGTTCGCGGCGTGTTTGATGCCGGCGTGCAGGAACACGATTCGGCGCTGGCCCTCATCCACATCGAGGAGGCCGCGCGCATTCTCGATTACGGCGGCGGGGTCAGCGGCATTCGCTTCCTGGCGGATGACGTCATGGCCGCGCCGCAGGTTGCCGGCCGCCTGCTCGCAGGTCTCGGCGAAGGGTACCGCTCGAGTGACTGGACGATCGAAAACGCAAGCTACTTTCGCGCCATTCGCCTAGAGAAGATGATGATGTCGCTAATCCTGTCCCTGATTATCGGCGTCGCCGCCTTCAATATTGTCGCCAGTCTGGTCATGGTGGTGACTGACAAGACCGGCGAGATCGCCATTCTCCGGACTTTAGGCATGGGGCCTGCTGCCGTGGTCCGCGTGTTCTTCATTCAGGGTGCCGTCATCGGTTGGCTGGGCGTCGTCTTCGGTGTCGCCGCCGGCGTCCTGCTCGCGATCTACGTGCCGGTCATCGCGCCGTTCCTGGAGCAGCTGTTCGGTTTTCAGATCATGCCCGGCGACGTCTACTACGTCACCCGTATCCCCTCCGAACTTGAGATCGAGGACGTCACGATCATCGCCGTCGCAGCCTTTGTCCTGACCTCCCTGGCGACGCTCTATCCCGCGAGGCGTGCGGCGCTCGTCGAGCCGGCCGCGGCCTTGAGATACGAGTAGCCTATGCCCGGCAGTTTCGAAGTCTGGATGGGGCGCCGCTACGTACGGGCGCGCAGCAGCAATGGATTCGTGTCGCTGATTTCAGCGATTTCCATGGCCGGTATTGCCATCGCCGTGGCGGTACTGATCGTCGTCCTGTCCGTGGTGAACGGTTTCGAACGGGAGCTCCAGGAACGACTCCTGTCGATGTCGTCACATGCCATCATCGAAGCGCCGGATGGGCGCCTTGCGGGCTGGTCACGTGTACGCAGTGTAGCGGGCGAAAACTCACGCGTATCCGCGACGGCGCCCTATATCGAAGGGCAGGGGCTGCTGGTTTCCGGTGAAGAACTGAGCGGCTCGCTGATACGCGGCGTCGATCCGACGCTTGAAGCAGAGGTCTCCGGGCTGGAGCCACTTTTCATTGAGGGCTCGCTGTCGCGGCTCGAGTCTCGCGGCTACAACATACTCCTTGGAGTGGAGCTGGCAGATGCTCTGGGTGTTGATGTCGGCGACAAGGTCACGCTTACTCTCGCCGAGGGCCGCGTGACACCGGCCGGCATCGTACCGCGTAGCCGTCGGTTTACGGTCGCCGGCATTTATCGCGTTGGCATGTTCGAATTTGACCGGCGGCTGGCGTTCATTCACCTGGAGGATGCGGCGAGGCTGTTTCGTCTGGGCGATCAGGTGACCGGCGTTCGACTGCAAACCACCGAGTTCTATCAGGCGCCCGAGATTGTGCGGGAGGTGGGACTGGCGCTCAATGAGCCGGTACTGGTCAGCGACTGGACGCGGCGCCACGTCAACTTCTTCCGTTCGATCCAGGTGACCAAATCCATCCTGTTCGTCATCCTGCTGATGGTGGTTGCCGTGGCCGCGTTCAATATCGTGTCTACCCTGGTCATGGTGGTTAAGGACAAGCAGTCCGACATCGCGATCCTGCGCACGGTCGGCGCCGAGCCGTCCAGCATTCTCAGGATCTTTGTGACCCAGGGTAGCGTTATTGGTATCGTGGGCACGCTCAGCGGCTTGCTGCTGGGCGTAACCCTGACGCTCAATCTCGAG
>CAZFVT010000621.1:0-1889 GCA_964522355.1 uncultured Woeseiaceae bacterium
TACAATTGCAAAAATTTGACAACGATGACAAGAGAAACTACGTGGATGAGTGGCTATATCCCAGACGCGAACCGCACGATCATAGTCGGCCACGGCCAGCTTCGCGCCGCTTCGATCCACGGCCGCCAGGGCAGCATCACCGGCGATACTGATCGATGCCAGCGACTGCCCTGACTCAAGCGCCCAGATTTCAAACACCGTCGATTCTTCTTCGCTTCTTCGCGTCAGCGCACGTTCACCGGCGGCCACGAGCTGCACGCTTTGTACCGAACCGACGTCTATCGTTGACTCGCGGCCGCCCGAACCAACGTTCCACACATGCACGAGGTTCTGCGTTGCCGTGACGACGCGCGTTGCATCGGCACGAATGCCCAGAACGCGCTCATTGGCGGGGATGGCCAGCGTTCGGGTCGGCGATGCATAGGCCAGGTTCCAGAGCCTTGCGCTATCGCTCTGCTCGGCGCGAGCAACGGCGAAGCGACCATCCGGGCTAAGCCACAGGTCAGCGGATGCACCTTCGACGGGCTCCGGAATATCGAGGCCACGTTCGAAACTCTCGACCAGCACCTGGGTATTGAGGCTCAGCTCCCAGCCCACGAGATGCCCGGCAACATCCGGCGACTCATCCCGGACGCTCAAGGTCCAGGTGCCCTCCAGGGACTCACCCCGCAGTGGTGTCAGCAACCGGCCTTCGACTCGAATCTCATCGAGAACCGTAGAGCTTGGTTCATCGAACACGATTTCCGCCACCCGTCCTGAAGGCGCAATGACTCGCATCCTCAGGTCGCCCAGGCGCCCATGACTGACATTCACGGTCAATCCTACTCGCGATACCGTGCCTTCCTGATCGACGACGATGCGCCTCAGTAGCGGCGTCACTTCCAGCGCCGACAGGGTCCAGTCCGGACGCGACTCGACGCGTCCCGCCTGCACGACCCATTGCTGCACATCGGCGCCTCGGGTTGCCGTTAACACCTGGTTCACCGTATCGAACACGAGGCGCTCGGGCTGCTCTGCGCGAGCCGTGCCGATAAGGAGTGGATAGTCGCTGCCGATCAGGGAACCGAGCCGGCGCCGCCGCTCGGGTGAGGCGACGACGAGGCTTTCAATGGCGGCGAGCAGGCCCTCGTCGCGGTCTTCCTCTCGCAGCGCCTCATTCACGCGCCGATCCCAGTAGCCCGCAATGAGTTCGTCACCGGCCGACTCCTGACCGGGAACATCGGCCAACCGGGCCGCGATTCCCAGGATCTCGCCTTCGCTTTGTGCGCTCGCGGCATGTATTCGCAGGTAGTTCACGAACAGGCGATCCGCGGCATCCACGTGGCCAGGGAACGATCGCAGATTGGTATAGGCAGCCTGCGCGTCCTCAAGCGCGACATCCGACGAGCTGAGCGCTCGGGCGTAGGGCTTTGGCAGCAGCTGCGTGTACCAGAAGGGGATCGCCAGCAGCAGCACCAGGACCCCGAGGGCCATCGCAGGTCCCCGCCAGTGAATGGGCAGGTGCTCGTTGGCCCAACGCGAGGTGAAGGCCAGCGCGTAAAGACGGTTCGCCACGGCGAGGTTACCCTCGGAGGTGGGAACGATCAGGCCGGCAGTTTGCAAGGCGCGCTGAGCGCGTGCCTCGGGTTCAAAGGCCACCGTGATCCCTTTGCGTAACCGGCCGTATATTGAAAGGCTGCTTTCGCTGAGCCGGGTGTCGCCCAAGACCCGACGGTTGATGTGAGCAAGGTGCGGTTCATTGCCGAGCGCGGCGCGGTGGCCGAACTGCTGCTGAACGATCGCGTCGACCTGCGCCTCGAGCGGTCCGTCTTCGACTTCCCGTACCAGCATGCGGGCAATCTTCTGCGTCAGGTAAGGCTGCCCGTCGGTCCAGTAGTAAATTCGGTCCA
>CAZFVT010000622.1:0-1887 GCA_964522355.1 uncultured Woeseiaceae bacterium
ATGAACTGCATGTGCGAAATCAACCGGTCGCCGTCCCAGCCGCAGGTTTCCCGGCCGAAGGCGCTCTCGGTCGGTTTTGACACCCCATTGTAAAAAGCACAGAACATCGAGAAGTCATCGATGCGCTCGACAATAATCTCGTTGTCGGTCTGGGTAATGGTCAGTTCATCAGAGCGTGTGATCAGCTCGGCGAGGCGTGCGAGCGGCATCACCTGCGCCATCTCACGATTGATCGGGCCGATGTAGTCGCCGCCGGGCAGCCCGCCGGAACGGCCGCCGCTGCGACTGATCTGGTACATGGTATCGCGGAGCCGGTCATTAACGTTGTCGCTGCGTGCATAGTCCATGGCCCAGGAACCGCTCAGATCAACCGGCAGCTCCTCGCCTTCGAGCAGCAACATGTCCTCGGAAATCACGGGCTCGGGTGCTGCGCATCCCAGCAGCAGCGCAGGCAGCAGATATACACCGTATTTCAGAAGGCTCGGCATCGTGATTTCGGGGTTCCGGGGTCTATCGATGGCAGGCGGTCGATAATGGTAATTCAGCAGCGCCGCCTGCGGCGATCAGTTTAACCATTCCTGACACTTGGGCGCAGTGCCCTGCTCGCCCGCTCGTCGGCACATTCATCGTTTACAGGCGATTTCCAGCTCTGCGAAATCCTGCAGGTACGCCGGCGCCGTCGAAGCCTCCCGCCCCTGCAAACCCTTGCCAAACGGATTGGTCTCGATGCTGCTTGCCGACTCCCTCTTTTTCTTCTTGCCCTCGTCATAGGGCAGGCGCATCCATTCACCTACTCGCGTCTTGCCGCCGGTCTGAAAAACCGGGCGCACGGACCAGCGATAGGTCTGGCAAGGCTCGATCTCATAGCCAACCTGGTGGGCGTTGCCGGCAACGCCCTGTGCGTCATAGACGAGCTGTCGGTTGTCGAAGACCTCGACGTCAAAGGTCACATCCTCGCTGCGAATACTCTCCGCCCAGCTACCGTATCCCTCGGTACCCGTCAGCGAAAAATCCCAGGCCAGGGTGGGCGTCAGCGATTTCGACTCCAGGCTGCGTGGCTTTTTTCGGCGCGCGAACTTTGTGTCGTCGCTGGCAGCAGGGAGCAGTTCGTACTGCAGGTCCACGCGGCTGAATATGTCGGCCGCAACGGCTCGCCCGAGGTAGTAGCGGGCGAAGTTTGAATAGCTTCGCCACAGCGCGTTGTCGTCAGCGGTCCAGTTCGAAAGCGTGTCCCGGTCCTGGTAGCGCACCAGCGTCCGGTAGAGCTCCGCGCCACTTGCAGCGTCATTCAGGATGGCAATCACGGCGGTCGTAATCACCGCCTTGTCGCCGTCGACGTCGATGGAAAACTCCTGGAAGTCGGTCAGGAGTGCGGCATCGACGTCTTCCGGCCATTCCTTGTCAGGATTCAGGAGCTCCGCGTCGTAGTCGTCCAGCCGTTCGATGGTCCAGAACGCATCCAGCGCGATACCGTCGTTGCGCAGCGCCGGACTGTCCGAGTTCGTCAACTCTTCGGTGAGCTCATCCCGGAACTCCTGGATTTCCGCAACGCTGATGCCCCAGAGTCCGCCAATAATGGTCGCCGGCAGCTGCACGCCCGGAATGGGAATGTTAATCGGCACGCCGCCGATCTCGCGGGAAATGCGCGCCATGTCAGACCCTGCAGCCATCCCGCCGGCCAGACCCGGGGCGCCTTTGGCGTAGGTGCCGTCGACGCTCTGATCGGCCGCCTCGCGTCCGGAGAGCACAACCAGGCGATCGATGCCCGCGCGCTTCGACTCCGGCATATGCGGCTCGATTTCAGCGGATGACACGGTGTTGTCGAGCCAGTTGGGGTCGTTGGGGTTCTGGGCGAGGGCCGGCGCGGCGACAAGCAGCGTCGCAACG
>CAZFVT010000623.1:0-1880 GCA_964522355.1 uncultured Woeseiaceae bacterium
CCACTCCTTGATCAGCGACGGCGTCGAGTACCAGAACAGCGGAAACTGGAACAGGATGACATCGTGATCAAGCAGGCGCTGCTGCTCCCGGTCGATGGAAACGTCGTAGCGCGGATACTCCGCATAGAGATCCACAAATGAAATGCCTGAGACGTTTCTCGCAGCCCGCGCCATCGCCCGGTTGGCGCGCGAATGTCGCTGCCCGGGATGCGCGTAATAAACAATGAGCCTGGCCATGTTCTTCCCTGAAAGGCGTAGTTCGAGTCCGTCAGGTCACGAGGACCCTGACAACCTAGTCACGCGGTTCGTCATCGGACCCGCCGGCGCCAAGCCCGCGCAGCAGGCCGTCAACCGCACCGCCGATTTCCTCGGAGACCCGATCCTTGAGCGCCTGGGAGGTAGCCGCGGCAATGGCCTTCTCGAGGATCGGCTCCAGGAGCTGCTGCGCGACCTGTGCGCCACTGGCGCCTGCCGATTTTCGCCCGACGTCTGTCACGACGATCGTTGGCAGCTCGACTTCGCGATTCTCGTCGAGGTCAGGAATCGACACCGACGCGGCAGCGTCCTCCAGGGTAAACCGGTCAATGATGACGGTCGCACCGCCATCGCCGGAGTCCTCCGCCGCAGCCTCATCGGATGAGAGGTTGTCCATAAGGGCCTGCAGATTATTGCTGCGGCCCTGCTGAATGACGTTGAGCTGCGCGCCCGCGACGAGGATGTCGTTGATGATAATCGTATCGTCGGTCAGTGAGGACGCGTCCAGTTTCACAGAGAAACGACCAAGCTCGATGGCATTGCCATCGAACCCTTCGGGATTGCGAACGGTCAGACCGGATATGGAGGCAGTTGCTTCGCGCAGGCGGATATCGACGCCGCTCACGCGAACCGGCGTCTGGGTCGCGAGCGAGCCCTGCTCCTCAATCAAGTTAGCAACGATGCTGTTGAGGTTGGACAGCACGTAGTATGCGCCGCCGCCGATGAGGACGACGAGCGCCAGCAATACATAGATGAACGTTTTGCCGTGAGTAGCCATGGGATCTCCGGTTTGTGACAGGGCGTCACCCGACTGTCGGGCGAGAGTAACGCTCCGGCTCGGGCTTCTTCAAGTCGCCGCCGGACTGTCGTATGGTCGGCGGGTGAAGAGAAGCTCAGACAGCAGAATGCGCCGCTTGCCGATCCGCGCGTTGATGATGGGCCTGCTGGCGTCGCCGGCGATTGCCCAGACGGACGTCTCGGGCCTTGCTGACGATACCGATACCTTCGGCCAATGCATCGCCGGGCTGCAAACGCGCGCCCGCGCCGAAGGCATTAGTGAGCCCGTGGTCGTCGACGTGCTGGGCCAGGCAAGCCGCGTCGAGCGAGTCATCGAGCTCGACCGCAACCAGCCCGAATTCACCCGAACCTTTGCTGACTATTACAACCGCCGGGTAACGGCAGGCCGTGTCGACCAGGGCCGCGCGATGCGCGACCGGCATCGCGAACTGCTCGAGACCGTGCAGCAGCGCTACGGCGTGCCGTCACACTACCTGCTGGCGTTCTGGGGACTCGAAACCAACTTTGGCGCCTACTTTGGCAAGATCCCGACGCCCGATGCGCTGGCGACCCTCGCCTGCGATCCGCGACGCGGCGATTTCTTTGCCGGTGAGCTCATGTCAGCGCTGCAGATCATCGATGCCGGCGACATCACCGCTGAGGGCATGCTCGGGTCCTGGGCCGGCGCCATGGGACACATGCAGTTTCTGCCCTCCGTGTTTCTGCAGTATGCCGTGGACGGGGACGGCGATGGCCGCCGGGACCTCTGGGGCAGCACGGCAGACGCCATGCATTCTGCGGCCAATTTCCTGCGCGGACTCGGCTGGGAACCGCGCCTGCGCTGGGGA
>CAZFVT010000624.1:0-1875 GCA_964522355.1 uncultured Woeseiaceae bacterium
TGTTGACTGACATCCTGATCAGCGAAACCGGTCAGGACTAGCGACTTCAAAGGGTGCCGAGAGCGCCGGTCCCGAGTCTGGCCAGCTCGGGTTCGGCGCTCGCTTGTCTGAGTTTCCGATTTCGTTCGGGTATTCCAGCGCGCGGGTATCCCGCAGCGGGTTGCGGACGGGCGGCAAAACTGTCAGTTTGCTTTGAGTCTCAACAAGCCGGGAACAATCCCAGCCGTGTCAGAAGGCCGATTCCAACGTCTTGAACGCCTGTTTGACGAAGCCAGTTCGCTGGACGTGGCCGAACGCGATTCGTTCCTGGACGCGGCCTGCAGCGACGATCCGGCGCTGGCTGATGAAGTTCGCGAACTGTTGCGACACGACTCGAATGAAACTGACAGTTTCAAGGACGCGTTGGGCAGCGCAGTCAGCGACATCGTGTCAGACACGGCGAACCATCGCATCGGTTCGCGCCTCGGCGCCTGGGAATTGACCTCACATCTGAGCGACGGCGGCATGGGCAGTATTTACCTTGCTCAAAGGGCCGACGGCGCCTTTGAGCAACAGGCCGCCATAAAGCTCCTTAACCCCGCGATGCTGGGCGAGCAGGCTGTCCGCAGACTCGAAACGGAACGCCAGATACTCGCCGATCTCAATCACCCCAACATCGCCAGCCTGCTCGACGGCGGTACCGGATCAGATGGCGTACCGTTCCTGGTGCTGGAGTATGTGGATGGTCAACCAATCGACCGCTACTGCCAGGAGCACAATCTCACTACCCGCGAACGCCTCAGGCTGTTCCGGAAGGTTTGCGCGGCCGTGGAGTATGCGCACAGGAACCTGGTGGTCCATCGCGACATCAAGCCCTCCAACATCCTCGTGCAGGCCGATGGCGAGCCCAAGCTGCTCGATTTTGGGATATCCAAGCTGCTCGGTGACGAGAACCCGGACCTTACCCGCGTCGACCAGCGGCTGTTCACCCCGGCTCACGCGAGCCCCGAGCAGATCAACGGCGGTACGATTACGACGGCCACCGATGTGTATGCCCTCGGCGTGCTTCTGTACCAGCTTCTTGCCGGGCGACTACCCCATGCATCGTCGCCCGGGGAAACCGGGGCGGCTGTCAGTCTCGCCTTACGCATCCTCTCCGAGGATCCACCGGCCCCGAGCGAGGCGGTCACCCTCGCGGACAGCGAGCGCGTTGCTGCGCAAGCACGCTCGGCAACGGCTTCCCAGCTACGGCGCGAACTGGCGGGCGAGCTGGATAACATCGTGATGATGGCGCTGCGGCGCGAACCCGAGCGTCGCTATGACTCGGTCCGTGCGCTGTCGCTGGACGTTGAGCGCTACCTGGAAGACCGCCCGATACAGGCGAGGCCCGACAGTTTCGGCTATCGCTCTGCCAAGTTATTCAAGCGGCGACGCGGCATCATCATTGCTGCGGCCCTCATGATCGTGGTTGTGGTCGGACAGTCGGCCTTCTATTTCCAGCGTGTGATTGAGGAACGTGACACCGCTGAGGCGGAGCGCGCACGGGCTGAGAACGTCGTCACCTTCATGGAGGAACTGCTGCAGGGTGCGGACTACTGGAACCTCGAAGGGCAGGAGGTCACCATCGAAGCGATCCTCGACCGCGGGGCCGAGCGTGTCGAAACAGAGCTGGCCGGCCAACCGTTGGCGCAAGCGCGCCTGATGCACACGATCGCAGATACCTACTTCTCACTAAGTCGTTCTGACGAGGCGCGGCTGCTGGTTGCCCGGGTGCTCGCGCTGCGGCGGGAACACCTCGAACCCTTCCACCGCGACACCCTGAAAGCCATGCACCTCGAGGCACTTCTCATGGCCGGAGCGGATCAGGCAGGAGCGCTCGCGGCCATGGAGGAATTA
>CAZFVT010000625.1:0-1867 GCA_964522355.1 uncultured Woeseiaceae bacterium
CCGACTCGAAACCTATGAGGAGATGCGCGACGACAGCAACCCGCTGCGCGAGCTTCTCGCCGAGGACGCGCTGGCGATCGCTGAGCGTCACCCGCCGGCCAGCGAAGTCCCGCAGAAGGAGTTCAGCGTGGCGCTCGGCGGTGCGGCGGCGGCCCTGGTTGTCCTGCTCTCGCTCGGCATCATTGGCAGCGGCAACTATGGTTACGGCGTCCGCGACCTGTGGCTCGGCTGGGCGTTCCCCAACATCGCGCCGGCCCAGAGCATCGCGGTTATTCCGGGCGACGGCGGCATTCGCTCCGGTGGCAGCGTCCGGGTCCGCGCCGCCATGCAGGGCTTCTCACCGGCCGAGGCCTTTGTTCACGCCCGCTTTGGCGACGACGACTGGCAGCAGGTATCGATGGCCGAGCGCGGTGAGGAGTTCGAATTCACCTTTTTCTCGGTGCGTGAGCCGCTCGAGTACTACGTGTCTGCGGCGAATGTGCGCAGCCCGGCCTATACCATCGCGGTCGTTGATCTGCCCAACATCGACCGGTTGACCAACACCTATACCTATCCCGATTGGACTGGCCGCGAGCCGGAGACCCGCGATCCCGGTGGCGACGTGCGGGCGATCGCCGGCACCGACGTCGACGTCAACATCACGGGCAGCGACGCACTGACCCCGGGCGTCATCGTGCTAGACGATGACGAGGAAGTCGCACTGAGTATCGACGGCACGTCGGGGAACGCCACGTTTACCGTGGAGGAAGACGGCCAGTACTACGTCGCTGCGATCGTGGGCGGTGAGCGCATCCGGCTGACCGACGACTACTTTGTGACCGTGCTCGAAGACACCGTACCCGACGTTCAGTTCACCAAGCCGGGTCGCGACTGGAGCGCCAGCCCGATCGAGGAAGTGACGGCGCGGATCAGCGCAAGCGATGACTACCGGGTTGAATCCCTGACCCTGCACTACTCGGTCAACGGCGATGAGTGGCAGGAGATCGAACTGCCGGCCGGGGAGCGACAGTCGGAAGCGGAGCATGTGTTCTACCTCGAGTCGCTGCTTCACGACCAGACGCCGCCCGTCGACCTGGTGCCCGGTGATCTCGTGTCCTACTACGCTGTCGCGGGCGATCGCGAGAACGAGGCGCGCACCGACATTTACTTCGTGGACGTCCAGCCGTTCGACCGGCGCTATACTCAGTCGCAGATGGCCGGTGGCGGGCAGCAGGGTGGCGGCAACCAGCAAAGCGAGATCTCCCAGCGGCAGCGCGAGATCATCGTCTCTACCTGGAACCTGATTCGCGAGCAGCAGGACGGTGGCAACGAAGACGACAGCTACGTCACCAACAACGCCGCACTGCTGTCACGGCTGCAGGAAACGCTGCGGCAGCAGGCCGAGACGCTTGCCGAGCGCACCCGGGCACGCATGCTGACGGCCAGCGACGAGAAGATCGCCGAGTTCATCGAGTACCTGGACCAGGCGGCCGCCGCCATGATTCCGGCAAGCGAGCGCCTCGGAGAAGAGGACCTGGAAGGCGCGATCGGTCCTGAACAGGCGGCGCTGCAGTACCTGCTGCGCGCCGAAGCGGTGTTCACGGACATCAGTGTCTCCATGTCGGCGAACAATCGCGGCGGTGGTGGCGGCCAGGCCGGCCGCGACCTCACCGACATGTTCGAACTCGAGATGGATCTCGAAAAAAACCAGTACGAGACCGGTAGCCAGGCAACGCCGGACGCGCCGCAGGAGCAGCTCGACGAGATCGGTAACGAGCTCGAGGAACTCGCCAGGCGCCAGGAGCAGCTCGCCAATCGCCTGAACCGCGACCAGCAGCCTACGCCGGCGGAACGCTGGCAGCAGGACCTGCTGCGCCGTGAGGCCGAG
>CAZFVT010000626.1:0-1852 GCA_964522355.1 uncultured Woeseiaceae bacterium
GTCTCCGTCTGGATGTCGCAGACAAGCTGGACAATCCCCACGAAGTCCCGGTCGTGGCTGCCAACCGGGCTGCCTTTGACGCCGCGCTCGCGGAGGCAATGGCATGAAATCGATCAACTTCGAAATACTACGTGACGGCTGGCCTGAACTTGCTGGACTAGGCACGTTTGCAGAATCATATGCTCACGCTGACCCAGCAAGTGCACTCGTCAAGCTTCGCCTTTTCGCGGAGAACCTGACAAAGGATATCTATCGCGAGCTCCGCCTGCCAAAGCCGGACTTGCCAACGTTTGTTGATCTCTTGAAGAACGACGCCTTTACCGCGATCACGCCGAAGGTTGTACTCGACAAACTTCACGCGTTGCGGATGCACGGCAACAAAGCCGCTCATGGCGAGCCCGTCAGGAGCCAACACGCGCTATGGCTGCTCAAGGAGGCACATGATCTGGCCCGCTGGATGTGTGTCAGATACGGGCAAGCGACAGCAGACCAGCTTCCCGCCTTTCAACAGCCGAGTATTCCAGGCCAGGTCGAGGAACGGGAACGGCGCCAAGTCCTGGAGAAACTCGCGGCTCAGGAAGCGCAGATGGATGCGTTGCTTGCGGAACTCGAAGAAGAGCGCTCGAAAGCAACCGCAGCCCAAAAGGAAGCAGCTGAGCTCAAACAGCTTGCAGGCTCGGCACAGGCGGCGGCCGATGAACTTCAGTTTAGTGAAGCTGAGACCCGGACGCGGCTCATCGACAGTATGCTGGCGAGTGTCGGCTGGGACATCTCAGAGGGTGTCAAGAGCACGGCACAGGTTGGAAAGGAGGTCGAGGTAGATGGCCAGCCCACAGCCACGGGCATCGGCTACGCCGATTATGTGCTTTGGGATGACAACGGGAATCCTCTGGCCGTTGTCGAGGCAAAGAAAACCTCGACCGACGCCGAGCTCGGTCGCCATCAGGCGAAGCTCTATGCCGATAGCCTCGAGAACCGGTATGGCCACCGTCCGGTTATCTTCTACACGAATGGCTTCGACATCTGGATTTGGGACGACGCCCAGGACTTCCCTCCGCGCAAGCTATTCGGCTTCTATTCGAAGGACAGTCTTCAGCACCTGGCAAACTACCAGCGGAGCCAGAAACAGCCTCTCGACACGATCGAGATCAGTGATCAGATCGTTGATCGTCTGTACCAGCTCGAAGCGATCAAGAGGGTTTCCGAGCGGTTTTCACAGAAGCACCGTCGGGCGCTCGTTGTTCAGGCCACCGGTACGGGCAAGACACGCGTTGCCATCGCGCTGACGGACCTTCTGATCCGGGCCGGTTGGGTAAAGCGCGTCTTGTTTCTCTGTGACAGGAAGGAACTTCGGAAGCAGGCCAAGAACGCCTTCAACGATTTCCTTTCGGAGCCGACGCGGATCATCACGTCGCGCGTAAAAACGAATGCCAGTGAACGGGTCTTCCTGGCGACCTATCCCGCGATGCAAAAGGTCTTTCAGTCGTTTGACCCCGGCTTCTTCGACCTCATTATCGCGGATGAATCTCATCGAAGCATATACAACGTCTACGGAGACATCTTCCACTATTTCGACTGCCACCAGGTGGGGCTAACCGCGACGCCAGTTGACTTCGTTACGCGCAGCACCTTCCGCCTCTTTGGGTGCGAAGGGCAACTTCCAACGTCGAATTACGATCTCGAGCAGGCGGTTCAGGAAGGATACCTGACCCCGTTTGAGGTTTATGAGCACACGACGCAGTTTCTCCGCGACGGCATTGCCCTCGATGGCTTGTCGCCTCAGCAGATCCAGGAGCTCGAAGACCAGGGCGAGGATCCAGCGCAGTATGATTTCTCCTCGGAGCAGATCGAC
>CAZFVT010000627.1:0-1851 GCA_964522355.1 uncultured Woeseiaceae bacterium
GTAGCGTGAAGTCGGGCTTTCATAGTTGCCGGAGCCGATCAGGAAGGGGTCCGTTTCGTTGAGTTCGTAGCGAACGGCTCCAATCGGCTTCACGAGGCTGGCCACAACGTTGCCGTTGACGATAAGGGCGAGTTCGTCGTCGTCGCCGTCAATGTCTCTCGTGAGCCGCAGCGCTACGTGATGCTCGGCAAGGTCTGCGCCCGCGCTGCCGCGAGCCTCGCTGAGCCAGCGACCGAAGACTACTTTGTCCGCCTGCTTCAGCGCGTGATGCCGAAGAGTGAAGCGCAGTGCCGCGGTGAGGTCGTCGTTACCCGGATTTTCCTCGAGAATTTTGCGGGCGACGGCGTTCGCTTCCTCGGCCGTGGCTTCTCCAACCCCGGCGATCATCCCGGCCAGGAGTCACGCGGTTACAGGTGGCCGTGGGGACCGGTCGTGATCATCGCGCCGTTCAATTTCCCATTGGAGATTCCGGCGCTGCAGGTGCTGGGTGCCCTGTTCATGGGCAACCGACCGCTGGTGAAAGTCGACTCGAAGGTCAGCGTCGTGTTTGAACAGTTCCTGCGCCTGCTCATCGACAGCGGACTGCCGCCCGAAGACCTGGATCTTATTCACTGTCGAGGCACGACCATGGGCGAACTCCTCGACGCTGCCAGGGACACCGTACGAATGGTTCAGTTCACCGGTTCAAGCGGGGTGGCCGAGCATATTGCCGGGGTCATGAACGGCGCGGTCCGGCTGGAAGACGCGGGCTTCGACTGGAAGGTTATCGGCCCCGATTACGATCCGGCCTGGGCGGACTACGTGGCCTGGCAATCGGATCAGGACGCGTACAATGCGTCCGGCCAGAAGTGTTCGGCACAGAGCATCCTGCTGATGCACCGAAACTGGAGCGATGCGCTCCTGCCGCGGATTACCGAGCTGGCGGCTCGACGTCAGCTCGACGACCTGACCATCGGGCCGGTACTGACCTGGTCGAACGCCCGGATCGAAGAGCATCTGCAAAACGTGCTGGCGATTCCCGGCGCCGAGCTGCTGTTTGGCGGCAACGCCCTTGGCGGACACTCGATCCCTGCCGTCTACGGCGCCTTCGAGCCGACGGCCGTCAGGCTGCCGCTGGCCGCCGTGTCGGGCGAGCATTTCGCGCTCGCCACGACCGAGCTTTTCGGTCCGTTCCAGGTCGTCGTCGATTACGGCGATGAGGACCTGGCGGAAGTTCTCTCGATCCTCGAGCGCATGGACCAGCATCTGACGGCAGCAGTGGTCAGCGCGGACATCGCCTTCCAGCAGCGCGTGCTGGGAGCAACGGTCAACGGCACGACGTACTGCGGCATGCGCGCACGGACGACGGGCGCGCCGCAGAACCACTGGTTCGGACCCTGTGGCGATCCGCGGGCGGCTGGCATCGGCACACCCGAAGCCATCGTCAACACCTGGAGCGGTCACCGGGAAGTGATCATGGACCAGGGTCCATTGCCTGACGGGTGGTCGACACCCGAATCGATGTAGCCGGTTTGCAGCCCCTGGAATCCAAGCTCCCCGGCACGGGGACTACGATATTCACGGTCATGTCGCAGCTCGCGGCGGAATCCGGCGCCCTGAACCTCTCCCAGGGCTTTCCGGAATTCGACCCGGACCCGCGACTCGTCGAGCTGGTGCACAAGCACATGCGCGACGGTTCCAACCAATACGCCCCGATGATGGGCGTCGAGGTCCTGCGCGAAGCGCTGGCCGAGAAAGTCTCGACGCTCTATGGCCGGGAAGCGGATCCGCAGACCGAGGTCACCGTCTGCAGTGGCGCTACCGAGGGACTCTTCAGCAGCATCCATGCGCTGGTCAGGCCCGGCGATGAGG
>CAZFVT010000628.1:0-1840 GCA_964522355.1 uncultured Woeseiaceae bacterium
CGGAGCCTGGTTCAGATCAGGCGCCTGATCGTGCTTGAACTCCATTTTCTGAGCCCGGCGACGCTCTTCTTCGAGCCGCGCGACGTCCTGTTCTCCCTGCACGCGAATTCGCGACAACATGCTGATGGTGTTGTGTTTGACCTGGTCCAGCATTTCGCCGAACAGCTCAAACGCCTCGCGCTTGTATTCCTGCTTCGGGTTCTTCTGCGCGTAGCCGCGTAGCCCGATGCCCTGGCGCAGATAGTCCATTGCGCCGAGGTGTTCCTTCCAGTGCAGATCCAGCTGCTTGAGCATGATCTCCTTTTCGACCAGGCGCATGAGCTGAGACCCGATGCTTTGCTCGCGCTCGTCATAGGTCGACTGTACGAGCTCGACGCATCGGTCCCGAATACCCTCGGCTTTCAGCTTCGTGTCTTCGCGGATCCAGGCAGGAACGTCGGCATGGACCAGGAAGTCCTTTTCCAGTGCCTGGGCGAGACCCTGCGCATCCCATTGCTCCTCCAGGCTGCCTGGCGGGATGTACTGGAACACAAGGTTTTCCACGACTTCTTCGCGGATTGCCGTGATCGAATCCTGGATCTCATCGGCCGCCATGAGCTCGGAACGCTGATGGTAGACCACCTTGCGCTGGTCATTGGCCACGTCGTCGTATTCGAGAAGGTTCTTGCGAATATCGAAGTTGTGCGACTCAACCTTACGCTGGGCGCGTTCAATCTGCCGGGTCAGGAGCTTGCTTTCGATGGCCTCGCCTTCCCGCATACCTGCCCGGGACAGGAGCGCCTTGGTCCGGTTCGGGTCACCGAAGATGCGCATGAGGTTGTCTTCCATGGAAAGGAAGAAACGACTCGAGCCTGGGTCACCCTGGCGTCCGGCACGACCGCGAAGCTGATTGTCGATGCGCCGTGACTCGTGACGCTCGGTTCCGATGATGTGCAGGCCGCCGGCTTCCAGCACCTGCTTGTGGCGCTTCTGCCAGTCCTCCTCGACCGCCGCTTTGTCGGCGTCGCCCGCCGCCTCAAGTTCCGCCTCGAGTTTTCCGCCGAGCACAATGTCCGTGCCGCGGCCGGCCATGTTGGTCGCAATGGTAATCGCACCGGGCCGTCCAGCCTCCTGGACGATGATGGCCTCACGTTCGTGCTGCTTTGCATTCAACACTTCGTGCTTGATTTTTCGCTGTTTCAGCAGCTTCGCCAGCAGCTCGGAGGTTTCAATGGACGTCGTGCCCACGAGCACCGGCTGACCTCGTTCCTGGCAATCGGTGATGTCCTCGATGATCGCTTCAAACTTGTCGTCCTGGGTCAGATACATCAGGTCAGGCCGGTCATCTCGAATCATGGGCATGTGAGTCGGGATAACAATGACCTCGAGTCCATAGATCGACTGGAACTCGAAGGCCTCCGTATCGGCCGTTCCGGTCATGCCGGACAGCTTGTCGTAGAGACGGAAGTAGTTCTGGAACGTGATTGAGGCGACCGTCTGGTTTTCCTGCTTGACGCGCACGCCTTCCTTGGCTTCGATCGCCTGGTGCAGGCCATCTGACCAGCGGCGGCCCGCCATGGTGCGGCCGGTAAACTCGTCGACAATGACGATCTCGCCATCCTTGACGATATAGTCCACGTCGCGGTTGAAGATGGCATGGGCCCTGAGCGCCGCATTCAGGTGATGCAACAGGCGAATGTTCCCCGCGTCATACAGGCTCTCACCTTCCGCGAGCAGGCCCGCCTTGGTCATGAGCTCCTCGACTTCCTGGTGCCCTTCCTCGGTGATATGGACCTGCTTGGCTTTCTCATCGCGCGTGAAGTGGCCGATCGGTGCTAACTGGCACTCGGCGACTTTGCCG
>CAZFVT010000629.1:0-1838 GCA_964522355.1 uncultured Woeseiaceae bacterium
GACTTTTCAAGAATAAAACAAATAAACTTTATAGAAATAATTAGGCACAGACGAGAGCCGAACTCGCTCGGTGGTCATGGGCCTGACGCTCGAGGCCGTGGAAGACTCGACGGCCTACTACCTCGGCCGCTTTACGAGTGAACTCCTGGCCGCGGCGCTTTACGTCTTCGATCAGATGAAGAGCAAGCGAGCTCCGAAACTGGCGCCGATTACCCGCCTGACCCTGCTCGCAGCCAGTCGCAATGACGCCAATCAGTCGAAGTCGGGCGCTGTGCACGGTGGCGCTGTCAGCAGCGGCATGGCGCTGGCCAAAGACCTCGGCAACCTGCCGGGCAATGTTTGCACGCCGAGCTACCTGGCGCGGGTGGCAAAAGAGCAGGCGAAGAAGATTGCGGGCCTGGAAACCAAGGTTCTCGGTGAGCCTGAGATCAAACGCCTCGGTATGCACTGCTTCCTGTCGGTGACCAGCGGTTCCGCGCAGCCGGCACGCCTTATCGTCATGCAGTACAAGGGCGCGCCGGGCGAGCAGCCGGTTGCACTTGTTGGCAAGGGCATCACCTTCGACACGGGCGGCACGTCGCTCAAGCCGCCGCCGGCGATGGACGAGATGAAATACGACATGTGCGGTGCGGCCTCCGTTATCGCAACCATTACCGTAGCCGCGCGACTGAAGCTGCCGATTAACGTCGTCGCTATCGTTCCGACCTGTGAAAACATGCTGAGCGGCACGGCAACCCGGCCGGGCGACATCGTCAAGACCATGTCCGGTCAGACGGTTGAGATTCTCAACACGGATGCCGAGGGGCGGCTCATTCTTTGTGATGCCCTCACCTACTCGCGCCGATTCAAGCCGGATACCGTTATCGATGTGGCGACCCTGACCGGCGCCTGCGTCATTGCGCTTGGGCACCATCGCACGGGCGTCATGACCGAAGATGATGCACTGAACGATGACCTCCTCGCAGCCGGTATTGCCGCCGAGGATCGCGGCTGGCCCTTGCCGCTCGGCGTGGAATACACCGAGGCGTTGCGCAGTAACTTCGCTGATTTCGCCAACATCGGCGGCCGCGAAGGCGGAGCGTCCGTCGCGGGTGCCTTCCTGTCGAAGTTTGCCGATGGCCTGACCTGGGCGCACCTCGATATTGCCGGCACCGCCTGGGTGAGTGGCGCGAAGAAAGGTGCCACCGGCAGGCCTGTGCCGATGCTCTCGCAATACCTGCTTGAACGGGCCGGAGCCCTGCCCCGTTAAACATGACGCGAGTGGATTTCTACGTCCTCGCTAACGCCGGCGAAGCGGAGCGTAAGCGCTTCGCCTGCCGGCTGGCGGAGAAAGCCTATCGCCTGAAGCACTCGGTGCACGTGAGCATCGACGACGAGCGCCAGGCGGCGGAGCTCGATGAGCTGCTGTGGACGTTTCGCGACGGCAGCTTCGTACCTCATGAAGTCGTTAAAGCCGATCAGCAGGATATTGAGTCTCCGGTCACTATCGGCCGCTCGCCGCCCGGCGGCAAGCCGACGGAGCTGGTGATTAACCTCGGCCGCGACATCCCCGAAGACTCCGGCGAACTTGCCCGCATCGCAGAGATTGTCAGCGACGACGAAGCCAGCCGGGGTCTGAGCCGGCAACGCTATGCCCGATATCGGGAGCTGGGGCATACTTTGGAGACGCACAAACTCTGAGCCGCCTGTGGAACGGTGCCGACCTTCGCCAGCGACAGGTCACAACCGGACCCGCGAGCCATTCGCCAGACCCCTATGGACAAGACTTACACCCCGAAAGATATCGAAAGCCGCCACTACGAGCGCTGGAAGACAAACAACTGGTTTGCCCCCAGCGG
>CAZFVT010000630.1:0-1825 GCA_964522355.1 uncultured Woeseiaceae bacterium
TAATGGTGCTGTCCTTGCCGTCGCCTAACGTGTGAAAACTGTAGCGCGCGTGCGACGAGATGAGCTGGATCGGGTACTTGCCGGTCAGTCCGTCGGTGCGCGTACCCTCCCAGCTCGGGATGTAGCGATTCAGCGGCGGGCGATCGGGATCTTCGAACTTCTTCAGGGATTCGGGCACGAACTCGATCTTGCCGGACTGCGTCTGCAGGCCCTCGAGAAACTCTTCGCTGTAATCGCCCGGCAGCGGATGCGGCTCGGGCACGTCTTTTTTCCGGCCTTCGTTGAACCAGCGGAACGCCGTCGGCGCACGGGTCTCAGGCTCGGCGGGCGGTACAACGAAATAGCCTTTTTTCAGGAACTGCTTCCACGACACGTGGTTCGATACGTCGGAGGCCTCGAACATGCGCTTCGCCCAGTCGAGCTCGGTACAACCCTCGGTAAAGTAGAGCCCCAACCCAAGCTTCTGGCCCAGCTCCTGGAAAATCCGGTAGTCCGATTTCGACTCCCCGGCGGGCTCCTGACACTTGGCCTGCAAGGTCACGGTGCGGTGATTGACCTGGTTATAGAACTGGTAGCCGTAGCCGCCGGCCGACGCCCATTCGCCGATGTCCCAGCGTTCGAAGTTCGTGCAGGCCGGCAGGATGATGTCGGCAAACTTCGTCTCGCCTTCGAACCAGATCGACTGGCTGACCACAAACGGCAGGTTTTCGGAGCGGTACATCTGAACCCAGCGGTTGCTGTTGTTCATCGTGCCAATGCTCGCGCCGCCGTACTTATAGAGAATCTGGATGGGCGAATGTCCCGGCGCGGGATACTCGAACTTGAAAAACTGCCCGGTCATCGACGTCGGGTCCGTCAGGTAGCCCTCCGCCTTGCCGTTGAGGATGGCATCGGGAAGCTGCAGCCTCGGTATGGCCTGTTTCGACGGGTTCATGCTCATGACGTGCGGCATGCGCGGATAGGTCGAGAGCGCTGCGCCGGTGAAGGTCAGATCGCCGGAGATGCCGCCCTCGGCGTAACCCGGGAACCAGAACGTGTAGTCGTGGGGTGCGCCCTGCTGAAGGTTGCCAAAGTTGACGCCTTCTTTGCCGAGCCCCTGCATGGCCATTAACAGGATCATCATGCGCGCCCACTGCGCGCCCGTCGCCGTGCGGCAGGCGCCGCCGAAGCCGCCACCCATGCCGCCGGCACCGAGGTAGGTTTTCTTGCGGCCCCATTCACGCGCCAGGGCGCGGATCTCTCGCGCCGCCACGCCCGTTTCCTGCTCCGCCCATTCGGGCGTTTTCGGCGTGCCGTCGGTCTGACCCATGATGTAGGCGGCCCACTCATCAAAGCCGGTCGTGCGATGCTCGACGAAGTCCTTGTCGTAAAGATCTTCATCGATCCAGACGTAGCAAAGCGCCTGGGCCAGCGCCGGGTCGGTTCCGGGGCGCGGCGCGATCCACTTGCCACCGAAGTGGCCGGCGGTCTGGTTCCAGTGCGGGTCGATGTGCACGAACTTGATACCGAGATCCTTCGCCCACTGGCGACGAATCGTGCCTTCGTAACCAGCGTAAAGGCCGTTCGTAGCTTCCGGGTCACTCGACCAGAACACCACCATCTCGGCATGCTTCAGGCAGTCCTCGACCTGGCCGAAGGGTTCCGGGCTGCCAAGCCGCATGCTATGTCCGTAGTGGTGCACGCCGCCCCAGTACCAGCCCTCCCAGCTATCCGGGTTGTGCACAACCCGGGTAAAGCCGACCGCGTTGAAAAAGCGGATCATGGCGCTCAGGTAGTAGCCGATGTTGCCCCAGTTGTGGTGAGAGCCGTGATCCGCTTTTTCAAC
>CAZFVT010000631.1:0-1821 GCA_964522355.1 uncultured Woeseiaceae bacterium
GCCGCGTCCTGGCGAGTGCGTACCGGGCCTCGGTGGAGCGCCGAATCGCCGATGAAGAGCGCCTCTATAACGAACAGGTTGGAACAGTCTATGCGTCGTTGATCGAGGCCACGCAGTCCGGCGACTTCGCTTCTGCGGAGCAGCGCCTCGGCGAGCTGGATAGCCAGGGGGCGGATGCCAGCACGATGGCGGAGGCGCGACAGGTGATAACTGACGGCTATCTGAGCCTGGCGCGATCCCAGCGCGGCGGCGCGGAGTTTGACGCAGCGCGCGCCACTGTCGCCGCGGGCCAGCGGTTCGACGCCGCGTTTGCGGGCTGGAACACGGAACTCGCGAACATTGCACAGGCCGAAACGCGGCAGCGCGAGGGTGAACAGGAAAGTGCCCGCCAGGAGCGTCTTGCCAACATTCAGCGGCTCGAATCAGCGATTGACGAAGCGTTGCGGGATCAGCAGTTCGGCATTGCGGCCGCGGAGGCCACCCTGGCCTCCATCGATGAGTTGGCCAACCTCGATCCCGGTAACAGTCGTGCTGACAAGTCGGAGGTGGCGTCCAAACTTGCGGTCGAGGTACTGACGATCGGCACCCAGGATGTCCGGCTTGATGATGCGCTGGAGCTCGTTGCCAGCGCCGAAGCGCTTCTGCCCGGCGAGCAGTCGTTGCGCGCGGCGCGGGAAAAGATTGAAGGACGGCAACTCGAGCTGCGGCAGAGACTGGCGATGGAAGAGGCGCAGAATGCGCGCAATGAGCTTGAGAGCCTGGTCGCATCACCGCGCTTCGACGTGGAATGGGATAGCCGTCTCCGCCAGCTTATCCAGGGCTTCGAACCGCTGCCTGAATTCGCGGACTTTGCCGCGAGCCAGCGCACCGCAGTTGCCAATCTCTACGTGCAGCAAGCCGAATCGGTGCTCGCCGAAAACCGGTACGACCGTGCGCAGCAGCTGCTCGATGCTTCAGAATGGTTTGATCAGGCGAGCAATTTCGCGGCGGTTGCCGGCCGCGTACGTGAGGCCCGAGAGGCATTTGCCGTCGAGAGCCGCGAGCGCCAGCGCCTGGCCAGCATCGAGGGCTTCAAGAACACCTTCCTGACCAGCCTCCGCGCTGAGCGCATCGTTGAAGCCAAGGATGCGCTGGGCAAACTAACGAGCCTAGTTCCTGGCAACGACCCGTTCCTGACCAACGAAGCGCCGAATGCGATCGCCGACACCTACCAGAAGCTGGCACGTCGTGCGCTTGAAGAAAATCGATTCGATACGGCGATTAACCTCGCTCGTGAGGGATTGAAAGAGGTGGCGGGTCGCAGCGATTTGCAGGACCTTCTCGCCGATGTCCGCGTGCAGCGGCTGGCTGTCAACGATGAGGCGCTGCAGCGCCTGCTGCGTGAGGCTTCGCCGGGCGATGTGAACGAGCCGCAAAGGCTGCTGGTAGCCATTCGGGATGACAGCGGTGCCGAGTATTCGGACTTCCTCGACGGCTATAAGAATCTTGCGAAGGAGCGAGCCGGTTCAAGCCGGACGGGACGCGATGAACTGGTGAGGTGGTACACCGGCATCTTCGGGACCTTCGAAACGCCGGCGAGACAGTCACCGGCCTGCAGTTCGAGTCTCGGCGGCTACGGGCGACGAGCTCGCGGCCGCTGTTTCGACTACCTGCCCGATTCCACGACCGAGGGTCCGCGACTTGTTGTCGTTCCTGCCGGTGGCGCGGTGGTCGGGTGGCGCGAGTGAAGGCCGATCCGTCGGCGGCAGCCGGTGGACGAGCTCGACCGCGGGCTGCTGGAGCATCAGCGCCGCGACGCGCTGACGCCGCCGGTGATCGAGG
>CAZFVT010000632.1:0-1812 GCA_964522355.1 uncultured Woeseiaceae bacterium
AATGATGATGAGCTCGTCATCGTCCGCGATGTAGTCGAACTCAGCACCACCGTCATTGCTGATCGGCTCCTGGGTCTGATCCGGCGCTCCTGCATCAGCGGGCTTCTCAACTTTCAGTCGAGTACTGTTGCCGAGCACGATCTCCTCGCCGATCGAGCCATTGGCCGGAACCGGTGGCGTGCCGGTCTTGCCGCTAAGTGCCCGGACCATGCGCAGTCGCTGGGACGGCGATGAATCAAGGTTCTGATCGGGCCCCGTCGGCGGAGCTTTGACCTTGCTGGCCGTTGCTGCTGGCGCCGGTGCGGGAGCCTCGACGGCTGGCGTTTCTTCGTTCGCCGCTTCTGCCGGAGGCGCGCTTTCTGCTGACGCAGCAGGTGCCTGCGGCTCTTCGGCGACAAGCGACAGTTCTCCGACAGTTGGCTCCGGAGCGTCTTCATCGTCGGTTTCAGATGCGGTCTCGACAGCTTCAGGACCGTCTTCTACATCGAGATTCTGTGCGGCGGCCATGGCTTTCACATTTGCCGCCAGCTCGCTGAATTCTTCGCCGAACAGCGTCTCGGCGGCCAGGTCATCGTCGGCGACGTCCTCAAGCGACGTGGCGTCGCTGAAGCGGGCGGACAGGGATTCAACCAGTTCCTGTTGTTCCTTCGTTTTCCGCGCGAGCGTGTCGTCGCCCTCAGCACCGGCATTCTGCGTGTCTTCGACGCTGCCGCTACCCGAAACCGTCGCTGGCAGCTCGGCCTCGGCGTCTTCGCCTTCCTCACTGGCTTCGGCAGACGCCTGCTCGCGTCGTCGGGCTTCCTCGGCGAGCTTTTCCTCGGCGGCTTTTTTCTTGTCTTCCAGCGTCCCGTCGAGCGTTATCTCTGGCACTTCGGCGGCGTCTGCAACTTCGGGTTCTGTTTGCGGTTCGCCTTCCGCGGGGGCAGCGGCTTCGGCCTGTCGCGATGCTGCTTCCAGCGGCGACTCCGATGCCGTGACCGGCGCTGCAGCGCTGGCAGCCGGCGTGGAGGCGGGTTGATCGTCGGCATCTGCCAGTCCGATCGGTACCGGTGCTTCGTCTTCCTGCGGCACATCTTCATCGTCGAGACTGCGAAGCAGCTGCGTATCGGGACGCAGGGCGTTATCAAGCGCCTGCCTGACCTGCGTATCGGCGCTGTCGCCGGACTCGGTCAGCGGCTCGGGTGCTTTCGGCTCCTGCTGAACCTGGCTTTCCTCATCAGCCGGACCCAATGCCACCGGCAGGTCTTCGATCTCTGGCAGGTCTTCGAATTCCGGCAGGTTTCCGAGGTCGGGCAGCTCGTTGTCGTTTGACGCGGCAGTTTCCGGTTCATCTGCGATCAACGGCTCGAGATCAGGCATTGCCGGCGGTTGCTCTTCGGCAGTTTCGTCCAGGCTCACGACGGCAGGCAGTTCTTCCTCAACCTGCGCCTCGGGTTCGGGCGATAAGTCTTCCTCCATGGTCTCCGCGCCAACCGGATCCAGCACCGGGATGGAAGACAGATCATTGTCTGCAGTATCCGTGGTCTGTTCCAGGGCGGCGGGAGTATCGTCCTCGGCCTGGGTCTCCGGCTCAATCATTGGCGGATCTGCCGGCAGATCGGCAATCACGGACTCGAGGACCGGAACTGACGGCAGGTCGGCCTCTGCGATGGCCTCACTGTCCGGCGAGTCATCCGTGGCCGCGTCAGAGTCTTCCTGCGACGACAGCTCCGCCTTGTTCGAGAACACCGGCAGCTCTGCCGTATTACGCGGGTCGTTAGCCTCGCTCGCGCCAGCGTCAGTTGCCGCTTCGGCGCGACCCGGGGTTCCATC
>CAZFVT010000633.1:0-1811 GCA_964522355.1 uncultured Woeseiaceae bacterium
CCTGACCAGCTGCCGCAGTACGTTATGCAGCATGCCGCCATTTTCAAAGTAGTCGCGTGCCTTTGGCCTATCGATGCGAACGACGGCCTGAAACGTGGTCACGGCACCGTCTTCCGCCGTGGCCGTAACGTCGACGGTGCGCGCGTCGGCGTTGGCGTGGCCGACGATGTCGACGCTTTCCTTGCCGGTTAGTCCGAGCGACTGCGCGTTCTGGCCGTCTTCAAACTGCAGGGGCAGTACGCCCATGCCGATAAGGTTCGAGCGATGGATACGCTCGTAGCTTTGCGCGATGACCGCTTTGACGCCAAGTAGCAGCGTGCCCTTGGCCGCCCAGTCGCGCGACGAGCCGGTGCCGTACGCGGAGCCGGCGAGCACGACGAGCGGCGTACCGCGGGCGGCGTAGCGAAGGGCAGCGTCAAAGATTGTCATTTCTTCGTCGTCGGGTTGCAGTCGGGTCCAGCCACCTTCCGTGCCGGGTGCCAGCTGGTTTCTCAGCCGTATATTGGCGAAGGTTCCGCGCATCATGACTTCATGGTTGCCACGACGGGAACCGTAGGAATTGAAGTCGGGCTGCAGCACGCCCTGGCTTCGCAGGTAGTCCGCTGCCGGGCTGTCGGCCGCGATGCTGCCCGCCGGCGATATGTGATCCGTGGTGACTGAATCGCCGAGCAGCGCAAGCACCGACGGCCGAATGAGCGCTTCGATAGCCGCCTCGCGCCACGAATATCGCTGACCGGCTCGGTCTCAAGGGTCATACCTTCGAAGTAGGGCGGGTGCTTGACGTAGGTGGAGTCCGGATCCCATTGATAGATTTCGCCGGTCGCCACTTCCAGGCTGTTCCAGTTGTCATCGCCGGCAAAGACGCTTGAGTAGCTCGACTTGAACATGCCGGAGTCGATGTTCTGACTGATCATGTTGTGAATTTCGCTCGGCGTCGGCCAGATGTCCCGCAAGTAGACAGGATCACCGTTGGCGTCCGTGCCCAGCGCGTCGCTCATGAGGTTGACGTCCATGGAGCCCGCCAGGGCATAGGCGACCACCAGCGGCGGCGAGGCGAGGAAGTTCATCTGCACCTGGGGATGGATGCGGCCCTCAAAGTTTCGGTTGCCGGAGAGCACGCTGCAGCCCACCAGGTCGCCGGCCCTGACGGCGTCGGCGATCTCCTCCAGGAGCGGCCCGGAGTTACCGATGCAGGTCGTGCAGCCGTAGCCCACCGTGTGGAAGCCGAGGTCTCCAAGATCATCCAGCAGGTCGGTCTTTTCAAGATAGTCGGTCACGACCTTGGAGCCGGGTGCGAGGCTCGTCTTCACCCAGGGCTTCACCTTCAGGCCTCTTTCGTTGGCGTTTCGCGCGAGGATGCCGGCACCTATCATGACCGCCGGATTTGAGGTGTTGGTGCAGCTCGTAATGGCCGCGATCAGCACGGCACCGTCTTTAATCTCCGTGGCGCCCTCCGGGAGGTTGGTCGTGGCGCTGCCGCCTTCCGGCCGGTCTGCAATGGCCCTGGCCAGGTGCTCGCTATAGACGCGGTCGGCATCCTTCAGCGGGATGCGATCCTGCGGTCGTCGGGGGCCGGCGATGCTGGGCTCGACGGAGGACATGTCGAGTTCGAGCTGATCGCTGTAGAGCGCATCTTCGGCGCCGTCTTCTCGCCACAGGCCCTGTTCCCGGGCATAGGCCTCGATAAGGGCGATATGTTCTGGGTCACGTCCGGATAGCTCAAGATATCGGACGGTTTCGCCATCGATCGGGAAAATGGCACAGGTGCTGCGGAACTCCGGCGACATGTTGCCGAGCGGCGCTCGATCTGC
>CAZFVT010000634.1:0-1803 GCA_964522355.1 uncultured Woeseiaceae bacterium
GTCTGCCAGAGTTCGCGCATGCCGGCATCGACCATCGGGTATCCGGTCGTGCCTCGTTGCCAGCGCTCGAGGTCAGCTTCGTCCTGCCGCCAGGGAAACCGATCGAACTTCTTCTGCAGGTTTTCGGTAACCATCGACGGGAAGTAGTAGAGCAGCGCGTAGGAGAATTCCCGCCAGCCGAGTTCAACAAGAAACCGGTCCAGGTTCTCTTCCGTAACCGAGTCGGCGCACTTCTTTGCCGCGTGCCAGACGGTATTCGGTGAGACCTCGCCAAAGTGGAGGTGCGGTGACAACCTCGAGGTCAAGGGCAGGTCCGGTCTGTCGCGGCCGTCCGCGTACTCATTCAAGGTTGTTTCCAGGAAGCTGTCGAGGCGCTGCAAGGCTGCCTCTTCGCCGGGCGTCCAGCGTTCGGCGATGCCCTCGTACCAGTTGATGGATGGCATCAGGTCCAGGTCGCCGGGCACCTCGCCGCCGCGCTCGCGGTACAGCTCGTAGCCCTCCGGCACCGGCAGCGGTCGCCGCGGTTCAGGGCTGTTTTGCAGGCAGCCTTTGCGGAAGTAGGGCGTGAATACCTTGTAAGGGCTGCCGTCGGCCTTGGTCACGTTCCAGGGCTCGAACAGCAGCGAGCCGTTAAAGCTGCGCACCGAGATCTTCGCCTGCTGCAGCTCGCTCTTGATGACTTTGTCGCGGCTGATACACCAGGGTTCATAGCGCCGGTTCCAGAACACCGCGTCGGCGCCGGTGTTCTTTGCCAGCCGCGGGATGATCTCCTGCGCGTTGCCTTTAAAGCAGAGCAGGGCGCCGTCGAGTGACGCATTCAGGGATTCGAGGCTCTGATGCAGCCACCAGCGGCTGGCCTCGCCGGAGCGGCGATCGCCGGCGGACTCGTCGTCCAGGACGTAGACCGGGAGGATCGGCTGCTGCATGTTGGCGGCGGCATCCAGCGCCGGGTTATCCAGCAGGCGCAGGTCCTGTCGGAACCAGACGATAACGGGTGGAGCATTCTCGGACATCCGCAGATTATGAACCTGTCGCGCGGCATTTGGTCAACGGGCGAAACGCTGCTTTGTAACAACATGTCACTGCTCGCCTCGCTCGCAGGCCAAGCTGGTAACGTTACGTCCACCTTACCCAGAGCTGTTATTCATGAAAGTTGCGCTTGTCGGCGGCACCGGTTTCGTCGGCTCTTATCTTATTGACAGTTTGTTGAACGCGGCGCATCAGCTGGTTGTGCTGGTGCGCCCCGGCAGCGAAGACAAGCTGCATCGCGCCTCGGAATGCGAGGCGGTGACGGGCGACATCGGCGACGATGAAGCGCTCCGCAAGCTCGTCGCGAACGTCGACGCCGCGATCTACAACGTCGGGATCCTTCGCGAATCGGGCGACATTTCCTTCGAAGCCACTCAGCGGGAGGGGGCTTGCCGTCTCGTCAAACACGCGTCCGACGCCGGGGTCGGGCGCTTCCTGCTAATGAGCGCGAATGGCGTCATCGCGGACGGTGTTCCCTACCAGCGGACGAAATGGCTGGCTGAACAGTGTGCGCTCGAAAGCGACATGCAGGTCACCGTATTCCGGCCGTCGGTCATTTTCGGCGATCCGCAGGGTCGCATGGAGATTGCCACCCAGCTGAAGCAGGACATGGTCGCGCCGCCCATTCCCGCTGTGAACTTCATGACGGCGTTCGGACAGCATCGCGGCCCGGTCACCATGTCGCCCGTGCATGTTCAGGACGTTGCCGATGCCTTTGTTGCCGCGCTCGATGCCCCGACGACCGTGGGGCAGATCATCGAAATCGGTGGCCCC
>CAZFVT010000635.1:0-1796 GCA_964522355.1 uncultured Woeseiaceae bacterium
CTTCCACTGACGCTGCGAGAGCCAATGATCGAGACTTCGCGGTCAAAGTCGACGAACTTCTCGGCGATCAACGGCACCTCGCCGAGAGACGACCACAGGCCCTCCAGCCCGGCTTCGTCGCGGACGACGGCCTGGCCTTTGCCGTCATAGCCAAAGCGACGAGTCTTGAAGACGAGGGGCAGACCGAGCTCGCGAACCGCATCGTCCAGGTCCTCCTGCGACTCGATGTTGCGAAACGGGGAGGTGGGGATTTCGAGCGCTTCGAACAGCCGCTTCTCCTCCAGCCTGTCCTGGGCTTTGCGCAGCGCCAGGGGCGGCGGATACACCGGGCAACGATCGGTCAGCGTCGCTACGGCATCGACCGGCACGTTTTCGAATTCATAGGTGATGACGTCAGCCCAGTCGGCGAGTTCACCCAACTTGTCCAGATCGTCGTAATCGCCCTTCAGCACCTCACCCACTCGTGCCGACGGTGGGTTATCGCCGGGATCCAGGAATCGGCACTCGGCCTCAACGGCTTCCGCGGCTTCCCCAAGCATCATGCCAAGCTGGCCGGCGCCGACTATGCCTATTCGGCTCATGAGGATCTCGGATCCGGCTGCGACAGAACGCGGTCGGTCTGCCGCGCACGGAATTCATCCAGCGCCGCGGCGACGGCGCTGTCGTGCGTTCCGAGAATTGCTGCAGCCAACAGCGCCGCGTTGGCCGCTCCGGCCTTGCCGATGGCGAGCGTGCCGACCGGGATGCCGGCCGGCATCTGGGCAATGGAAAGCAGGGAGTCCATGCCGTTCAGCGCTTTGGACTGCACCGGGACCCCAAGAACCGGTAGCGACGTTTTCGACGCCACCATGCCGGGCAAGTGGGCCGCTCCGCCCGCGCCGGCGATGATGACTTTGATGCCCCGATCACGCGCGGACTGGGCATAGTCGAACAGGAGGTCAGGCGTTCGATGGGCCGACACCACGCGAACTTCGTACGCGACGCCGAGCTCGTCGAGTTTGTCACTGGCGTTTTTCATGGTTTCCCAGTCGGACTGGGACCCCATAATGATGCCGACTTGTGCGCTCATAGCGTTGTTCATCCCGGGCCGATCCGACCACCGGCCGATTGTGCTGAAAGACCCGCGATTCTACCTGCACGGGCCAGCGCCCTCTATCCTGTTTTTCCGTTGCCTGGATTCAGTTCCCTGGCTTTTTGGCGCTGGCCTCGAGGACGCTGTGGACCGCCCGGAACACCTTTCGCGCGGCGCGTTTTCGTCCCGCGTCGTCGCGGCTGGATTGGTAAGCCTTGGTGGCATCGCGCAGGTCCGCGTCGTCGAAACTCAGTTCCTCCGCGAATCGGTCGACCGCTGCCACACCCTCCTTGAGAATCCTGTCGCGCCAGTCCTCGGCGCGCCTGAAGACGGCTTTACCGGCCTGTTCGGCGCGACCCAGCGCTTCGTACGCTTCACGAATCGGTTGCGGGTCGACCCGCGCCATCAGTTTGCCGATCAGCTGGCGCTGACGACGGAGCGCGCCGTGCGAGCGTATGGTTCGCGCCGTAAGAACGGCTTCACGCAGGTTGTCCTCCAGCGGCACGCGTTGCAGCTGCTCATCGGTAAGGTCGATGAGCTTCTCGCCCAGCGCCTGCAGAGCAAGATACTCACGCTTGCGCGCGCTTTTGCTGGGTCGGTCGGTCATGATTGGCTGAGATGGAGGGTATGGGTGCTGCGGCGAACTGCGTCCCGATTGCAGTACCGGTAGACCATGGGTTTCTCGAAGTCACGGCAAACGATACTATCACCGCTCCTAGAGAAT
>CAZFVT010000636.1:0-1786 GCA_964522355.1 uncultured Woeseiaceae bacterium
GCGTGGAGGGCGTCTCGAGTTTCGTCGCGGTGTCGTCGAAACGCCGGCGTTCATGCCCGTCGGAACCTACGGGTCTGTCAAAAGCGTCACGCCGGAAGAAGTCTCCGACAGCGGTGCCGACATCCTGCTGGGCAACACCTTTCACCTGATGCTTCGGCCCGGTCCGGAGGTTATTCGCGCGCACGGCGGCCTGCACGAATTCATGCACTGGGACCGGCCGATCCTCACAGACTCCGGCGGCTTCCAGGTGTTTTCGCTTGCTGCCATGCGCAAGCTGTCGGAAGAGGGCGTAACGTTCCAGTCGCCGGTGAACGGCGACAAGGTGAAGCTGACGCCGGAACGGTCAATGGAGGTGCAGCACGACCTCAACTCGGACGTCACGATGATCTTCGATGAGTGCACGCCATACCCTGCGACCGAGCAGGAGGCTCGTGAGTCGATGGAGCTCTCGCTCCGCTGGGCAGAACGCAGCCGACGGCGTTTCGACGAGCTGCGTGAGGCGTCGCCGGATCGCGGTGAAGCGCTGTTCGGCATCGTGCAGGGTGGCATCTACGAGCCGCTGCGTCGCAGGTCGCTGTCGGGTCTCGAGGACATCGGCTTTGACGGCTACGCGATCGGCGGGCTGGCCGTTGGCGAGCCCGAGGCCGAGCGCAATGCGGTGCTCGAGTTTCTGCAGCCGCACATGCCTGATGCGCAGCCGCGCTACCTGATGGGCGTCGGGTTGCCGGTGGACATCGTCAACGCCGTGCTCCGCGGCGTCGACATGTTTGACTGCGTGATCCCTACGCGGCACGCCCGCAACGGGCAGCTGTTTACGTCCCGAGGGCTCGTCAAGATCCGCCATGCACGCTATGCCGACGACACGTCACCGCTCGATCCGGACTGTGACTGTTATACCTGTCAGCACTATAGCCGGGCCTACCTGCGTCACCTTGCGAAGTGTGGCGAAATGCTGGGTCCACGTCTCTGTACCCTGCACAATCTCAGGTACTATCAGACGCTTATGAGGGATATCCGGGCGGCGATCAGCGCCGGTACCCTGCCAGAGTTCGCGGCTCAGCTAGGTGACGCCTACGGCGTCGGCGAGTAGGTCACGGCCGCATCCACGGCAAAATCAGGCGGACAGGGTTGAAAGGGGCTGGCGAGGTCCCCATACCGCCAACACGTGTGCAATAATACCCCGCTGCTGGGGTCCCCCTGCTACTCACTGACCTGAACAAGACATCGCATGGACTTTCTTATTAATACCGCGCACGCCCAGGCGGCGGCGCCCGAGCCCGATCCGTTTGGCTTTCTTCTGCCGATGGTGGTCATCTTTGTCGCCTTCTACTTTCTGCTGATTCGCCCGCAGAACAAGAAACAGAAAGCGCATGCTGAGCTGGTCAAGGCACTGGCGACGGGCGATGAAGTGCTGACGATCGGCGGCATCCTCGGCAAGGTTACGGCCGTTACCGAGCACTACGCGAGCATCCGCATCTCCGACGAAGTTGAGATCAAGGTGCAAAAGTCGTCGGTCTCTGCCGTTCTTCCCAAGGGCACGATAGACGCCGCCTGACGGTGACCCGCGTATGAATCGCTATCCCGCATGGCTGAACCTGCTCGTGCTCGGCATCCTGTTGCTGGGTTGCATGCTCGCACTGCCAAACGTCTATGGAACGACCGAAGCGGTGCAGCTCATCAACCTCAATACCGGCGTGGTTCTGGAATCGGACCTCGAGCGTTACGGTGAGGCGCTAAACGATGCCGGCGTCGAGCCTGAAGCGGTTTATCTCGAAGACGGCAGGGC
>CAZFVT010000637.1:0-1786 GCA_964522355.1 uncultured Woeseiaceae bacterium
TATGCCTGCGACCAGCCTCGGTGACGTCGCGCTGCTGCCGGAAACGAGCAGCATCAGCCGGCTGGACGGCGTACGGAGCAACGATGTGCTCGGCTATATCCGCCGGGATGCCCTGACCATCGACGTGACCAACGCCATTCTCGCGCGCGCAGAGGCTGAGGGTTTCAGCGTGCCGCCTGGCTACACGTTCGAGGTTGCCGGCGATAGCGCTGAGCAGTCCGATGCGCTGGGACAGCTCACAACATACCTGCCCATCCTGCTGATGCTCATGGTGACGACAGTGGTCCTGTCGTTCCGCAGCCTGCGATTGGCGGGTTTGATCGGAATCGTGGCCATACTTTCCGTTGGGCTCGGCATGTTATCGCTCTGGATAGGCGGCTACGCTCGCGGCTTCAATGCGATCATCGGCAGCGTCGGCCTCATTGGCGTTGCCATCAACGGCACGATTGTTGTACTCGCGGCGATTCGTGCGAACGGCGCGGCGGCGGCCGGTGACGTCAGCGCGATCGTCTCGGAGACGGTCAAGTCAACGCGCCACATCGTATCCACGACGGCGACGACGGTCGGCGGCTTCATACCGCTCCTGGTTTTCACCGGCGGCGACTTCTGGCCGCCGCTCGCCATCGTTATTGCCGGGGGTGTCCTGTTCTCGGTATCGCTGTCGCTGGTGTTCACTCCATCGGTCTATCACTGGATGTATCGCAATCGCCGCGAAGAGGCATCGGAACCTGACATCGAGCTGTCCCAGGGAGTGCTGCAGTCATGAGGGCATTCCGACAATTGATGGTCGCAGGCGTTTTTGGCATAGCGGGCTGCGCGGTTGGGCCCGACTATGAAACGCCCGAGATAGAGGTTCAGCCGGAGTGGCTTGCCGAGGCGGAGGCCGCCGATGAGTCGGCGCTGCCGGATCAATGGTGGACGCTGCTGGAAGATCAGGGACTCGATACGGCGCTCGCCAATGCCGCCAATGCCAACCTGGAAATTGCGATCGCCATGGCGCGTGTTGATGAAGCCAGGGCCTTTCGCTCGGTTGCACGCTCTGCATTCTGGCCGCAGGTCGACGCCAATGCCCGTTACACGGAATTCGAGCAGAGTATCGAGTCGCCGGGCGCGGGCGGCACGCTCATCGAAGCAGGGCTGATTCCGCGGGAAGTGGATTTCTATACCGCAACCCTGGACGCGAGCTGGGAGCTGGACCTGTTCGGCGCGCGGCGGCGACAGGCTGAGGCGGCGAACGCTGAGCTTGAATCCGCGCTGGAGAATGCGAGAGCTGTCCGCCTCGCGGTGCTCGCTGAAACGGCGGCGGCCTATTTCGAAATGCGTGGTGCCGAGGAGCGGCTGCGGATTGCCGAGAGCAACGTTGCCGCGCAGGAAAGGACGCTCGAGCTTACGCGACGCAAAGTAGAGGCCGGTCTCGGTCGCCGGATTGACGAGCTGCGCGCGGAGGCGCAGTGGAATGCCGTAAGGTCGTTGATGCCGGCGCTGCGTTCGTCCCAGACCGCGAGCCGGTATCGGCTCGCGGTACTGACCGGCGAGCGGCCGGAAGACCTGCCCACCGTTATCTCCGCGCCGGGTAATCTGCCGACGGCGCCCGTCGCGGTGCCGGTGGGTATGCGTGCTGAAATTCTCAGGCGGCGTCCCGACGTGCTGGCCGCCGAGCGCTCGCTCGCGGCCGCCACTGCCGGTATTGGTGTTGCCAAGGCTGAATTCTTCCCGCGACTGGTCCTGTCCGCAAACTATGGATTCGAGTCTTCGGTGGCGAGCAACATCGGCGATTCGCGTGCCC
>CAZFVT010000638.1:0-1776 GCA_964522355.1 uncultured Woeseiaceae bacterium
GACGAAGATCACCTTGGCGACATGGACTTCAAAGTAGCCGGTTCTGAGGAAGGCATTACTGCCCTGCAGATGGACATCAAGATCCAGGGCATCACCCGCGAGATCATGAGCACCGCTCTGGACCAGGCCAAGGAAGCGCGTCTGCACATCCTTGGCGAGATGGGCAAGGCGATTGCGGCACCGCGTGAAGAGATGAGCGAGTGGGCGCCGACAATCATGTCCTTCAAGATCGACCCCGAGAAGATTCGCGACGTAATCGGCAAGGGCGGTGCGGTGATTCGCGCGATGACCGAAGAAACCGGTGCAACCATCGACATCGACCAGGACGGCACGGTTCGCGTCGCCTCGATCGATCAGGCCTCCGGCAAGGAAGCACGTCGTCGCATCGAGCTGATCACGGCGGACGTCGAGGTTGGTCGTGTCTACACCGGTAAGGTTGCTCGACTGATGGACTTCGGTGCATTCGTAACGATCCTGCCTGGCAAGGACGGACTGGTGCACATTTCCCAGATCTCGAATGAGCGGGTGGAGAAGGTCAGCGACAAGCTGTCGGAAGGCGACGAGGTTCGCGTGAAGGTCCTGGAAGTTGATCGTCAGGGTCGTGTTCGACTTTCCATGAAGGAAGTTGACGCCGCCTGATCCGTTCTGGCCAACCGGCAATAAAAGGCCCGCCGCGGGGATCCACGGCGGGCTTTTTTATTCGCTGAACTCGTATCGGGACGCTAGCGCGGGTCGCGTCTCCAGACCTCGCCCTGCTGCACTGTTTCCCCCTCGATAATGATCTCACCAATCTTGCAGGGAGCGAGCCCGGAAGTTTCCTCGCAGGTTCTCAAGTTCGCCAGGCGTTCGCGATGCGCCGTTTCCGTGAAGTCCTCATTTCGTGGTGCCGGAGCCGCAGTTACTGCGGCGACCGTGGCGTCAGGACCGCTCGTTGCCGCGGCTGCCTCGTCGCCACTGGCATAGACCGTGCTTTCGATTGTGGAGGTTGAGCATCGCGTCCGGGCGCGGTCAACGATGATGTTGTCCGACTGTGATTTGAGAGTGACGAACTGTTCGCGCGCCATCTCACAGGACTCCGCGGTGGCAAACGTCAGTTGGTATTCCTGTTGCTGGCACACCGTCTTGCCGGCCGGGGCCACGCACTCGCTCATCGTCAATACAAAAACCTGAATCCATGCAGTATCCATGCTCACTCCTGCCGCGCCTTGCGAGCGCCCTTAGCGCTGCCGACGGGCTTTGTCGTTATCGAAAATCCTTGTTCATTAGGTTAGCAAATTCTGCGGCGGAGGCAGCAATGGAGGCCGCTACCGGCCGCAGGGCGGGGCATTGATTTAACAAAATACTGAGGGCGGCGGGCGCCGCGAAATTCCGCGCGTCACATACCGGGAATTGAGCGTGCTTCGCTGTCATCCGTCTGCAGGCGGGTGTCGAGGAAATCGAGGATACGTTCCGGCAGGTAGAAGCGCGGACGCCATGGATGGCCGCCGGCAATGAAGCCCACGTGTCCGCCGAAGTCACTGAGTTCCAGGGTGACGTCAGCAGCAAGCTGGCTCGCCTCGGGCAGCATGTCCGGCATCATGAACGGGTCATCGACAGCGTTAATGATAAGCGTCGGTCGCTCGATGTCACCCAGGTAACGGATGGAGCTGCAGGTGCTGTAATACTCGTCCTTGCCCTCGAAGCCGTGCAGGGGAGCGGTGACCGCGTCGTCGAATTCACCAAAGGTCGTCGCGTTCATTGCACGATGCCAGTCGAAGGCAGCCGTGTGTTCATCAA
>CAZFVT010000639.1:0-1759 GCA_964522355.1 uncultured Woeseiaceae bacterium
ACCCGGGCTTCCCGGATCTGCCGGTGACGAACGTGGTGGTAGAGCACAATGAGCTTGCCATTGCCTCACATGGCCGGGGCTTCTGGGTCCTGGACAACCTGGCGCCTATTCGACAAGCCGAGCCCGGTATGACGGATACGGCGGTCCAGCTGTTCGATCCGCCAGTGGCCTATCGCTCTGCCGGCGGAATTGATCTGTCGTATTGGCTTCAGGAAACGCCAACCGAACTGACGATAGAGGTCGCCAATGCCTCAGGCGAGATCGTAAAACGCTTCCAGGGCGAGGTCGCTGAGGCCGAGGAGGAAGAAGAAGAGGAAGTCGGGGGAGAAATCGAAGAGGGGTTATTGGCTGAAGGAGAGGAAGAGGCCGACGATGAGGAAGAAGAGATTCCCGAGGACCGCTGGGCTCCGAAGACCATCCCCATGGAGGCGGGACTCAATGCCTTCAACTGGGACCTCTCTGCTGATGGATGGACGAATTTTCCCCGGCTGATCCTCTGGGGAGTCCGGACCAAAGCGCCACGGCTGCCGCCTGGCGACTACAGCATCCGCCTCATCGTTGATGGCACGACTCACGAGAGTTCCGTCACCATTGAGCGAAATCCATGGATCGACGATGTGTCTGATGCGGATCTCCTGGCTCAGTACGAGTTTGGTGCACAAATCAGGGACGAGGTGGAGCGCGCCAACCAGTCTGTAATCGCTATCCGCCGTATGCGGACCCAGGTCGAGGAGCGGATGGAAGCGTCTGACGACGGGCAGCTTGCTGACCGCCTTGACGAACTTATGACTGCCGCCGGTGACGTAGAGGCCAACATTTACCAGGTCCGAAATCGCTCCGGTCAGGACCCGCTGAACTTCCCGATCAAGGTGAACAACCGATTGGCTAACCTGCTGTCCATGGTTGATCGGGGCGAAGGCGCACCGAATGACGGTATGCGGGAAGTCTTCGACATCATGGTGGCGGAGCTCGACGGGTACGTCGCGACACTTGAAGATGTCTGGACGAACGAGATGGAGGCGGCGAATGCCCGCCTAAGAGTGCTCGAGCTCGACCCGCTCGATCCCTGGGACGAGAACACCGAGATCTGGGCGCCGCAGGGTCTTTAAAATCTGTAAGGCCGCGTAGGATTTCGGGGGCAGTTTACATAATCGAATGCCGAGAAAGCTCGGCTCGGAGTTAGGCAAACTGTCCCCGGAGTATTGCTGAACATCTCCTGTCCCCGCTGTAGCGGCGCCCATCCCCCTGCGGTAAATTCGCCGAAAGGGAGATTCATTGAACGACGCCGAAAACATTACCGTTCTGCTCGAACGCATGAGCGATGGCGACACGGATGCGCTTAACGAGTTGACGCCAATGGTCTATGCGGAACTGCACCGCATGGCCCAGAAGCACTTCCGCGGCGACCGGGGTCGGGCGACGTTGCAACCAACGGCGATCGTCAACGAGGCCTACATCCAGCTCGTCGGTGCGTCGGTCGACTGGGACAGTCGCATGCACTTCTTCGCGCTCGCTTCGCGGATGATGCGGCGGATCATCATCAATCACGTCAATGCGCGGCGCGCGGCAAAGCGGGGCGGCGATGCCCTGCAGGTCACGTTCCAGGAAGGATTAATCGGTGCAGAAGCACGCGGCGACGACCTGCTCGAACTGGATGAGGCAATGCAGGCGCTCGCCGAGGCCGACGTGGAGCAGGCCGAAATCCTGGAGCTGTTCTATTTCGGTGGCCTGACTTACGAGCAGGTCGGCGAAGTCAAAG
>CAZFVT010000640.1:0-1758 GCA_964522355.1 uncultured Woeseiaceae bacterium
GTATAACAAGAACGACAGAGAGGGGATCATGGCGACGAGAACACGACACATCGGCCTGTCGCTGGGAGCGGATATTTGCTGGCCCATCTGCTACGAGGCGCTCCTCAAGAAGCTTGATCTGTCGATCGATGTCGGCGGAGAGACGCAGCGCTTCGAAGCAGAACGCGTGAAGATCGAGCCGTTCGGCCTGACGCAGCCGGTCAAGTACGACGTCGTGATCGACCGGCTTACGCACTGGTACCACACGTCTCGGGAGTGGATTAAGAAGGCGATCCTCACCGACGACCTCTACGTGTTCAACAATCCCTGGTCGCTGCAGGCGATGGAGAAGCACACCTCTTACTGCGCGATGATGCGGCTCGGTTTCCCGGTGCCGGACACCTGGCTGGTGCCACCAAAGGCCTATGCGGATTCACCGGATCTGAAACCGACCCTGGAGCGCTACGCAGAGCTCTTCAACCTCGAAGAGGTAGGCGAGAACCTCGGCTACCCGCTTTTCATGAAGCCCTACGATGGCGGTGCCTGGGTGGGCGTAACGGCGATCAAGGACGGCGAGCAGCTCAAGGCGGCTTACGACGACAGCGGCACCCGCGTCATGCATTTGCAGAAGGGCGTGATCCCGCACGATATGTTCATCCGCTGCGTGGGCCTCGGGCCGCAGTGGCGCTTTGTCGACTACGATCCCTCTGCGCCCCTGCACGATCGCTACCGGGTGGGCTCGAACTTCCTGTCCGCAGAAGATGAGGCGACGATCTCCAAGATGACGATGGTGATCAACGCGTTCTTCGGCTGGGACTTCAATTCCTGCGAGGCGCTTCGTTCCGCAGGTACCTGGCATCCGATCGATTTTGCCAACGCCTGCCCGGACTCCCAGGTCACCTCGCTGCACTACCATTTCCCCTGGCTGATCCTCTCGAACATCCGCTGGTCGGTGTTCTGTGCGGCCACCGATCGTTCGATGCATGCGAACCTGAACTGGGGCGACTACTTCGCGATTGCTGCCGAGGACAAGCCCTTCAACGAAAAGCTGGATGATTACGCGAAGCTGGCGTTCGAGTACTTTGAATACGATCGTTTCAACGAATTCTGCGAGCAGCACCTCGGCCACCTGGACGAGGCCGCCTACGAGTTCTTCGGCTCCGATACCGTTCGGGACGCGATCAGCAAAAAGGTCACGGCGCTGTATCCGGAACACGAGATCGAGGAGTTCACGGAGCTGTTCTGGCAGCGGATTCAGACATGGCGCAGCGAACAGGAAAGCGCCTGAGGTGGAAAAGACGTCCACGAGCTGGTACTCGCCGCGGGTCGAACGCGAAGTCAACCTGGTGCGCTGGGGGCATTACGGCACGCCCGTGCTGCTGTTTCCGACCGCCGGCGGCGACGCCGAGGAGATCGAGCGCTGGCACCTGGTTGGCGCGCTCGGCGAACTGATCGACGGCGGCCGCATCAAGGTCTATTCCACCGACAGCCTGGCCGGTCGCGCCTGGATTACCGGCGAGGGATCACCGGAATACTGCTCGCTGCTGCAGAACCGCTTTGACGCGATGATTTACGAGGAGATTACGCCGGCAATCCGAACCGACTGCCAGTCTGACGACATCGAGATTATCGCGAGCGGCGCCTCTATCGGCGCCTTCAACGCGGTGGCGACCGTTTGCCGGCATCCGGACGCCTACAAGGCAGCGATTGCCATGAGCGGCACCTACGATCTGTCAAAGTATCTCGAAGGCCGCATGAACGAAGACTTCTATTTTTCCT
>CAZFVT010000641.1:0-1748 GCA_964522355.1 uncultured Woeseiaceae bacterium
GGTTCGCACCGCCGCTGTCTATGAGGGCAACCGTTGTCACTAGAGCAGGCCCTTGGTGGATGGCAGGTCCGCACCTTCGATGCGAAAGGCCTGGCGCAATGCGCGGCCCACACCCTTGAAGCAAATCTCCACCATGTGATGCGCATTGTCGCCCGTCACGCTCAGGTGCAGGGCGGCGCCGAGAGCGTCAGCGAATGAGTGGAAAAAGTGCGGCACGAGTTCGGTTGGCAGACCGCCAACCCGCTCGCCGGGAATGTCTCCCTCGAACTTGAACCACGGGCGGCCGGACAGGTCGATCGAAACCCGCGCTTCGGCTTCATCCATGGGCAGCTGGAAGCCGTAACGACCAATACCTTGCTTCCGGCCCAGCGCCTCGCGCAGAGCAGTCCCCAACGCGATCGCCGTGTCCTCAACGGTATGGTGTTCATCGATGTGCAGATCACCGCTGCACGCCAGGTTCAGTTGAAAGCCGCCGTGTCGTGAAATCTGCTCGAGCATGTGATCGTAGAACCCAATGCCCGAATCGATCTTCGTCGGGCCGGTCTCGTCGAGATTAACCGCGACCCGGATATCCGTCTCCTTGGTCTTGCGGTTGCAGACGCCGCGGCGCGCACCCGGACGCAGCGTTTGCCGGATGCCTGCCCAGGTCGATTCGAACGGGCCGTCCGCGGCATAGCGTATGCCCCGTATACCGATGTTTGCCGCAAGTTCCAGATCCGTATCGCGGTCGCCAATGACCGCCGATGCGTCAATGTCCAGGCTGGTAGCCGCGAGATATCGCGTCAGAAGTCCGGTGCGCGGTTTGCGGCATTCGCAGTCGTCGGCCGGCAGGTGAGGGCAGACAAACACCTCGTCGAATACGACGCCCTGCGACTCGAACAATGCCAGGACGTGCTCGTGCGGTCCCTCGAAATCGGCGGTTGGAAATGAATCGGTGCCGAGTCCGTCCTGGTTGGACACCATGACCAGTCGATAGCCGTCGGCCATTAGTGCGAGCAGATTCGGAACGACGCCGGGTACCAGACGGACCTTGTCGAGCCTGTCGACCTGAAAGTCCTCGGGCTCTTCAATCAGGGTTCCGTCCCGATCGATAAACAGAACCTTTAACAGTGCTTTGCTCATACCCCGCCGTCCTTTATTGCCGCCAGCAGCTGGTCATTTTCTTCAGGCGTTCCGACCGTAACCCTGGCGCAGCCTTTGAACTCCGTCAGTGTGGCGAACTCGCGAATCAGAATGCGATGGCGGGTCAGTGCCTCGCGAACCCGCTCAATGTCGCTAAAGCGAAGAAACAGGAAGTTTGCCTGGCTCGGCCAGACCCGTTCGACGGCCGGCAAATCGGCCAACGCATCGGCAACGCGCTCGCGCTCAGCGACGGTCTGGCTGACGAGCTCTCTCGCCTTCGCGAAACCCTCGTCCGTCATTGCATCAAGCACGCGCTCGGTCACCGGTGTCGAGAACGAATACGGCGACAGCACGCGGCTAAGCATCACGACCGCCTCAGGCGTGCCGAGCAGGGCGCCGCAACGCGCGCCGGCCAGGGCGAAGGCCTTGGACATCGTCCGCAACACGACCATGTTGTCGTTGTCACCAATGTCAGCGACCAGCGAAGGCCGATCGGCAAACTCGATGTACGCTTCGTCGACTACGACGACAGACTGATCTCGGCGTGCTCGAGCGACGGCAAGTATGTCCTCGCGTTTCGCCAGCGTGCCGGTCTCCCCCGCGCGGGCCAGGGCGCCGCGCAGGAG
>CAZFVT010000642.1:0-1717 GCA_964522355.1 uncultured Woeseiaceae bacterium
GGCAGACTCCTTGCGTCGATCCCAGAGCTTCAGTTCGGACAAATATTTCTCAGCCCGCTCCATCGCCGTGTGACGCGGCAGCCCGTAGTAGCCACCCTGGTTGACGACGGTGTTTTCGACCGTGTCGAACTGGTTCATGTTGATTTCCTGGGGAACCAGCCCGATGCAGGCCTTTGCCTGCTCCAGCTCGGTGTCGATGCTGTGCCCGAAGATCTCGACAGAACCATCGGACTTGTTGACCAGCGAGCTGATGATGCCGATGGCTGTGGTCTTGCCGGCACCGTTGGGCCCGAGCAAGGCGTAGAAATCACCGGCCTCGACGTCGAAGTTAATACCCTTCAGCGCCTGAACACCGTTCGAATAGGTCTTTGTGAGGTTTTTTATGGATAGCGCGTTCATAGCGCCGCGTATTGTATACACATGACGCGCGCTTGCCTGCACGAACTCCGCGGATCATTGTCGAATCGGCCCGGTCAGGGCTAGTTAATGGCCATCGACGAGACTTGCCGCGGGTACGTCGGTCCGGCAGGCCGCCGTCTTCAGCCGTCGGGGCCGGCTGCTGTTGGACGCGACCAACAGCGTCTGCAGGACGCTATTCAACAACGTCTGGCGAACGCCCGCATCCTGCGTGCGGGCGGCCGTCAGCAGGCGCCTCCAGATGCGCGGGTCGTTTTCAGCACGCAGCCGCAGAATGTCGCTTCGCGTTGCCCTTTCAATCAGGGTCATTAGCGGCTGCTCGGCGATTCGCTCCGCCCAGCGGAGACTGGCGCAACAGGTGAGCCTCAGGGTGTAGGGATTCTGTCGGGCCATTTGCCAGACAAAGCCGATCGCGGCCGATATGAAGTGCGCCGTCTCGCGTCCGTTTGCCGGGTCCGGGTCGAAGAGCGAAGGCGTGTGACCCTCCTGATGCACGGCATCCCAAAAATCGTCGTCGAGCTCTCGCAGCGAACACAACAGGAAAGGAGCGAGCGCCAGGTGTCCCAGCGCCTCGTCGTCCAGGCTGACAAGCACTTCGGCGACGTCAGCCGGCAGCTCTGCGGTCACGCGAGCCGGCGCGTCCGGGCTCCTGAGCAGTTTGAGGAAAGTGGCGTTCAGCGCGTGCACTTCGACGAAATCGGCCGCTTTGGGGCTGGCGTAATTCATGGCTACCTCCGCAGTCCTGCTGTTTCAGGACGAATTATTGATTTACTACATTGTTGACTTTTTACCCATTTGAGGATGATATAACGGAGTTATATATATTATATGGGATAAAAATAGCATAAAAGGGAGATAATGAAATTCACCGACGACAGATATGCCGCCGAGCGCAGCCAGTTCGAGCTGGCGCTCAGGATGATCGGCCATGAGGCTCGCACCGGCACCATAACCGCGTGCACGGGCTTGAGCGACGACCGCATCCGCAAGCTCTATAGCCGCTATTTCTGCACGTCCGGCGGCAGCACCATTAAACGCCGGCGAGGCAAGTCCCCCAGGCAGGTTGCCAACTTCGTGGGCAGCGCGGCACAGCAACTTGAATCAACAACGCTTCTCGCTTTGTTCTGCGCCAACCTGCTCCTCAGAATCGACGCTGACAGACGCGTATTCCCGAGCTGGCCCCGGCCCGATGTGGATTACGGTCACCGGGTCTGTCGTGCCTATGAGACCTACCTAAGCCTGCATGCGGCGCCGAAGCTCAGCTTTGAGCAAGCCTGGAGCCTGCTCAGCAACATCAGTC
>CAZFVT010000643.1:0-1699 GCA_964522355.1 uncultured Woeseiaceae bacterium
CACTGTTTCTTTACCAACTCCGGTTCGGAGTCGGTCGATACCGCGCTCAAGATCGCGCTGGCGTATCACCGGGCCAACGGCGAAGGTACGCGGACCCGCCTGATCGGTCGGGAGCGCGGCTATCACGGCGTTAACTTCGGCGGCATTTCCGTCGGTGGCATGGTGCCCAACCGCACCGCCTTCAGCGCAAACCTGATCCCGGGCGTCGACCACATCAGCGCCACCATGGATCTCGAGCACACGGCGTTCTCGCGCGGTCAGCCCGAATGGGGCGCGCATCTCGCCGAGGACCTCGAGCGTGCCTGCGCGCTGCACGGCGGCAGCAACATCGCCGCGGTGATCGTTGAACCGGTCGCCGGATCGAGCGGAATCCTGCCGCCGCCGGTCGGTTATCTAGAGCGGCTTCGCGAGATCTGCGATCGCCACGGCATCCTGTTGATTTTCGACGAGGTCATCACAGCCTTCGGACGGGTTGGCGCGGCCTTCGCCGCAGAGCGCTTCGGCGTGACGCCGGACATCATCACCACCGCCAAAGGCCTGACCAACGGCGTCATCCCGATGGGTGCGGTCCTGGTGAAGGACAAGATTCACGATGCCTTCATGCACGGCCCTGAGTCGATGGTTGAGCTGTTCCACGGCTACACCTATTCGGGGCATCCGGTCGCTTCGGCCGCGGGCCTCGCGACTCTCGATATCTATGAGGCGGAGGGCAGTTTTGAGCAGGCGCGTGACCTCGAGGACGCGTTCGCCGACTACCTGCATTCTTTCGCCGATCACCCGAAAGTCATCGACGTGCGCAACTACGGCCTGATGGGCGGCATTGAGCTGGAGGCTCGCGACGGAGCGCCCGGTGCCCGCGGTCTCGAAGTGCACAAGCGCTGCTTCTGGGATGAGAAGTTCGTCATTCGCAACTCGGCGGACGTCGTGTGCTTCTCACCTTTCCTCAACTCGAATCTCGACGACTGGGAGCGGGTCTTCGACCGCGTTCGCCACGTCCTCGATACCCTGGAGTAGTCCGCTATGAGTGCCCAGGCACAGCCGCAGGAGCTGCCGATCGTCGGCCACTTCATCAACGGCGAGATGCAGGCTGACGGCAATCGTCCGCAGCCGGTCACCAATCCCGCGACGGGCGAGGTAAGCCGCAAGGTTGCGATGGCGACAAAGGAAACCGTCGAAGAGGCGATCGCCGCGGCGGAGGCGGCATTTCCGGCCTGGCGCGACACGCCGCCGCTTAAGCGGGCGCGGGTCATGTTTCGCTACAAGCAGCTCCTCGAAGAGAACGCCGAGGACATCGCCGCAGCCATAACCAGCGAGCACGGCAAGGTGCTGGACGACGCCATGGGCGAGTTCATGCGCGGCGTTGAAGTCGTCGAGTATGCCTGCGGCATTCCGGAGCTTCTGAAGGGGGAACACACGCGAAACGTTGGCCCAGCCATCGACAGCTGGTCAGAGCATCAGCCGCTGGGCGTCGTCGCCGGAATTACGCCGTTCAATTTCCCGGCGATGGTGCCCATGTGGATGTACCCGATGGCGATCGCCTGCGGCAACACGTTTGTGTTGAAACCTTCCGAAAAGGACCCGACCGCGCCGATGCTCTGCGCGCGACTGCTTAAAGAAGCAGGATTGCCGGACGGCGTGTTCAACGTGGTTAACGGCGACAAGGAAGCGGTCGACACGCTGTTGCACGATCAGCGTGTGC
>CAZFVT010000644.1:0-1696 GCA_964522355.1 uncultured Woeseiaceae bacterium
CCTTGCGACCATAGCCGTTGGCCAGTTCGACCTCGGTCCGGCTGCGGCCTTCTCGGTGATCTACTTTCTTTTCATCTTGCTGTTCTGCTGGCTGTTTTACACAAGCGTGGTACGCAAAGATGAAGCGTAGCGCGCGGCTTCAGCATCGATCGCGGCAGGGATGCCGCTCCCACGGCTTGGCTCCATCCCGTGGGAGCGGTATCCCTGCCGCGATAGAAGGCGAGAAAAATGCAGCGCACTAGCTTCAGCCGCTGGGTCCTGATCGGCTACGGCATTTACCTGCTGTTGCCGCTCTACTGGCTGCTGTCGATGGCGCTCAAGACCAACGACCAGATCGTCGGCGAGTTCTCGATCCTGCCCTCATCACCGACCTTCACCAACTTCGCCGAGATCTTCTCCAACCCGGTCTGGTACGAGGCATTCGGCAACTCGATTACCTACGTCGCGCTGAATTCGCTCATCTCGCTAGCGGTCGCGATTCCGGCCGCCTATACGTTCTCGCGCTACCGTTTTTTGGGTGACAAGCAGCTCTTCTTCTGGTTACTCACCAACCGCATGGCGCCGCCCGCTGTGTTCCTGCTGCCGTTCTTCCAGCTCTACTCCGCCGTTGGCCTGTTCGACACGCCCTGGGCGATCGCGCTGGCTCACTGCCTGTTTACGGTGCCGCTGTCGGTCTGGATTCTTGAGGGCTTTTTCTCGGGCATTCCCACCGAGCTCGACGAAATGGCACGCATCGACGGTCACTCCTTCCCGCATTTCTTCCTGCGGGTATTCCTGCCGATTAATCGCGGGGCGATCGGCGTGACCCTGTTCTTCTGCTTCATGTTCAGCTGGGTCGAGCTGCTGCTCGCCCGCACCTTGTCGGGTGCCGAGACCAAACCGATCGTGGTGGTCATGACTCGAACCGTCAGCGCGTCGGGTCTCGACTGGGGCGTGCTCGCCGCCGCCGGGGTGCTTACCGTGCTGCCGGGCGTGCTGGTTGTCTGGTTCGTTCGCAAGGACCTGGCAAAGGGCTTTGCCCTGGGGCGGGTGTCATGAGCTGGATGGCCTGGACGCCGCAGACGGCGATGTTCTTTGCGGCGATCGCACTCTCGCTTGTCGTTATGACAATCTTCGAGCTGCTGCGCCCAACCGAACTGGCGAAGGGCTTCCTGCCGATGGCCACAACACGTGGCGATCGTTTCTTTATCAGCCTCCTTAGCGCGGCCTTCATTCACCTGCTCTGGCTGGGCGCGATTCCTGCGGCGCTGCCGGCAGCATCCCTGGTCTCGATAGTATGGGCCGCCGCGGTCATGCGCTGGGGCTAGGACTCAGCGTTTGGCTCTCTATAATGGCCTCCAGTCTTTTTGTGGGGGTCTGATGTGAAGAACTGGCGAATTCTCTCGGTGGCCGCGGCGGTAGCCATCGCGGCGGGCTGCTCCGGCGGTGAAGAAGAACGGGCACCGGTAGCCGACGTCGACTATGCGGCGAACGCCCAGCGCTGGGTCACTAACGAGCTCCAGCCCTCCACCTTGAGCGAAGCCGAACAGCTCGCCGAGATGGCGTGGTTTACGGAAGCCTCGGCCGACCTTCGCGGCCTGTCGATCAACGTCGTTTCCGAAACACTCACGACTCACAAGTACGAAAGCGAAACCCTGACCCAGGCGTTCTTCGACATCACCGGTATTCGCGTCACGCACGACCTCATTCAGGAAGG
>CAZFVT010000645.1:0-1693 GCA_964522355.1 uncultured Woeseiaceae bacterium
AGTACGCGCGCTCCGTCTTTGTCCTTCAGAGACTCCGCGACGCGGCTCTGCGCCTCCGTCGGCTCGACTCCCTCGCACAGCTCATGGACCGCTGCCGGTCGGTCGCCGCCAAGCGCAACGACAACGCCGGCCAGCTCGTCGACAAGTCCATCGTCGAGATAGCCCGCGACGTCGAACAGGTAGTCGTAGCGCGCATCGTTGATAAACGAAACCGATGCCCCGGCGAGCGTTGCCTTGCGCAGCCGATGAGCGAGGATGGGCGCCTCGCGCCGAAGATTGGAGCCAACGACCAGCACCGCTGCGGCAGATTCCAGACCGGCAATGCTGCCGCCGAGTGTCGGTGCAAGCGGGTCATTCTGTTGATCCGTGAAGTCTCTTTGCCGCAGGCGATGATCAAGATTGTTGCAGCCGAGCGCATCGGCGATGCGCTGAATCAGGTAGCCCTCTTCCACTGTCGCTGTCGGCGAAACGAGCATGCCGGCATCGCCGCCGGCCTTGGACAGCTTCGCCGCCGTCGTCGCGAGTGCCGATTCCCAGTCTGTTGCCTGCCACTTGCCGTTCTTGTTTACCCGCGGCGTCATGAGGCGGTCGTCGCTGTAGACGCCTTCGTAGCTGAAACGGTCGCGGTCCGAGATCCAGGTCTCGTTGACCTCCTCGTTGTCTCGCGGCACAACGCGTTTGATTCGCCCACGCAGCACGTGAGCTGAAAGGTTCGATCCGACGCAGTCGTGTGCGGACACCGTGGGCCGCTGAAGCATCTCCCAGGAACGTGCCGAGTAGCGGTACGGCTTGTTGTTCAGGGCACCTACAGGACACAGGTCGATGATATTCGCCGACAACTCGTGGTCCATCGCCTTTTCAATGTACGTGCCGATCTTCATGTTCTCGCCGCGATCGACCGTACCCAGCTCCTGCTGGCCCGTAATCTCCTCACCGAAGCGCACGCAGCGCGTGCAGTGAATGCAGCGCGTCATATCCGTCGAGACCAGCGAGCCGATGTCCTTGTCTTTGACCACCCGCTTGCGCTCGGTGTAGCGCGACACGCCACGTCCGAAACCCATGGCCAGGTCCTGAAGCTCGCATTCCCCACCCTGATCGCAAATCGGGCAATCCAGCGGGTGATTGATCAGCAGGAACTCCATCGTGGCTTTCTGCGCTTCCTGTGCGTAGCGCGAGCGCGTCGAGATCTTCATGCCCTCGCCTACCGGCGTGGCGCAGGCCGGCAGCGGCTTCGGCGCCTTCTCGACCTCGACCAGGCACATCCGGCAGTTCGCCGCGACGGAGAGTTTCTCGTGGTAGCAGAAACGCGGCACGTACGCGCCAACCTGGTCGGTGACCTCGATGATCATCTGGCCCTTGCGAGCCTCAACGGGCTTGCCGTCGACTTCAACGTTGACGATATCGTCGCTCATGCGGCCACCTCGGCCCCGCCGTCAACGATGCTGCGACCGCGATGCGTCACCATGTATTCAAATTCATGGAAATAGTGCTTCAGGAAGCTCTGTACCGGCCATGCAGCGGCATCGCCGAGCGCGCAAATGGTGTGGCCTTCGATCTTGTTGGCGACGTCCAGCAGGCGGTCGAGATCTTCCATCTGGCCCTGGCCGTCGATGATTCGGCTGAGCATCCTGTAAAGCCAGCCGGTGCCTTCGCGGCAGGGCGTGCACTGGCCGCAGGACTCGGCCATGTAGAA
>CAZFVT010000646.1:0-1692 GCA_964522355.1 uncultured Woeseiaceae bacterium
CCTCTGCTCCCAAAGCAGATGCGCTACCAGACTGCGCCATGCCCCGCCGCGAACTGCCGGTCCCTGCCAGGGCGGTGGTATGCGCTGACGGGGCGGCAATAATACGGGCGCCCCAAAATCAGGTCAATTCAGTTGTCGGTCAAAGAATGGGACAATGCGAGGCTGGATCGTAGGCCGTACAGGCCTTCCCTTGAAATTTCTCGATACCGGAGTGCCACTGGCCATGAGAACCCTGATCGCCTTAATCGCCGGGCTGTTATGCGCAGCTGCCCTGGCCCAGGACGAGCTGCCCGCCTACCCCCGAGTGATGCTGGAAACCACGGAGGGCAACATTACCCTGGAGCTGGATGGGCGACGCGCTCCGCTGACCGTGCAGAATTTCGTGGATCTGGTGAAGGCCGGCCACTACGACGGCACGATTTTCCACCGCGTGATCCGGGGCTTCATGATCCAGGGCGGCGGCTACGATCGCGACCTGAAAGGCGTCGAGACGGAAGCGTCCGTGGTCAACGAATCCGGCAACGGTCTGATCAATCTCCGCGGCACCATCGCCATGGCCCGGCTGAATGAACCCCACACGGCCAACGCCCAGTTCTTCATTAATCTCGTGGACAATCGCCGACTCGACCCGCAGAGCACTCGCTGGGGATACGCAGTCTTTGGCAGCGTCATCGAAGGCATGGACGTTGTCGACGCCATCGCGACCCTGCCAACCGGGCCGGCCGGCGATTTCGAAAGCGACGTACCGGTGGTTCAGGTCATTATCGAGAAAGCGAGTTTGCTCGATTGAGCTACCGGGCGCCGACGAAGCCCGGTCCGACTAGCGGCCTTCGGCGGCCTTGGGCACGGATTGTTCGGCCGATGAAGCAGGCTCGCAGGGCCGGCCGCTGTGAAAGCGAAACTGCGGGTCCGGATCACAGATGAGAGCGGCCTCGATCGCAAGCAGCACCTCCAGCCGCTCATTAATGTCAGCGTCACCAAGACCCGTTTCTTCCCTGGCGAGAGCCAGGTAGTTCTGAAAGTGCCGGGCTTCCGAGGCAAGCAGTCCTCGATAGAAGCTGGCCACCTTTTCCGGCAACCGCGGCGCGATCTTGGCAAACCGCTCACAGGAACGAGCCTCTATGATAGCGCCGACGAGCAGCGAATCCAGCAGGCGGAGCGGCTCCTCACCACGCACGGCCTCGCGCAGACTGCCGGCATAGCGCGAGGCAGAGAGGCGCTCGAAGCTGACACCCTGCTCCTGCATGAGCTTTCGAACCTGCTCGAAGTGGCGCAGCTCTTCCCGCGCGAGCCGCGACATGCGATCGCAGAGCGCCCGACGTTCTGGATACCGGTAGATCAGCGCCATGGCGGTTGAAGCGGCTTTCAGCTCGCAATTGGCGTGATCATTCAGCAGAGTCGGCAGCTCAGCGGCCGCCCGCTCGATCCAGGCATCCGGAGTTGCGCCCAGGAGGAAGCGCCCAATCTCCTCGGGAACAGCGGTAGCTACAGCCATTCAGAAATCTCCGCGGCAATCTGCATTCGCTGATCCGTCCGCTTTGCCATCAACTTATCGAGCAGCGGTTGATAGCGCGACAGCTGCTTCGGCAACGTCGGCACCGGTGCGTACGGTTGGTCGTACGTGGTGCGCCGCGCGCGCGGTCCGTCAAACGTCGCCCCCCCCGTGTAAAGGTGCGTGCGAGTATCGACCCG
>CAZFVT010000647.1:0-1659 GCA_964522355.1 uncultured Woeseiaceae bacterium
CTTCACTTACAGAAGACGATATTGTGGCATCGTTTGTTGAACCGAGGAGAGTGGCCCGGAAAGTGCGTACGCCGTCCTGCGGCGTTTTGCGACGGCCGGTACTCGCAGCCTGGCAAAGGCGAGAGTTTGCGGAAGGCGACTCGAACTGCCGAGGAATGGTTTCAGCACCACTTATTCGGAAGACCTACTCACCCGCCTGCGGTAGTCTGCGCCTGTAGCTCAGCAATTCATCGAGTCCTTGAAACGCCTCAAATACATACTGCCGATCCTGCTTGTCGTGGCGATCGTCGCCGTCGTAATCGTCGAGCGCCGCGACACCCTTGCGCGGCGCCTTGCGAATTCGATGCTCAGCGACAGTGGCGTTACCGTCGTGGACGTGTCCCTGAAGACCGTCAGCGGCCGTAGGGTTGCATTCAACTCCCTGGAGATTGAGCTGCAGGGCGGCACACGCTTTATTGTCGAGGACCTCGAGGCGCCGCTTGCGTTTCCCAGCCTGGCGCCGGAATACCTGTCCATCGGCCGGCTGCAGGTCGAACCCTCGACCGGGCCGGCCGAACCGCTGCGCCTGACGCCGCTGGCGCAGACGATCCTTGGTTTGCCCGAACGTTATCCACGCACCGCCATCACCGTCAGCAGGCTCGAACACCCGGCCATTCCCCGGGTCGAATCGATCGTCTGGTCGACCGGCGAAGACTTTCAGCGCTTCAATCTGGTGTTCCAGGGGATGTCGGTGTTGCTGGAACTGGACCGCGCTGACGCCGTGAGTCATCGCGCAAACCTGACCGTAGAACACCCGGATATCGACGCGCCGCTCCAGGCAGACATGGCCGTCATTGATCGCAACGGCAATGTGCAGGTCAATGCCTATACCTCCATCGGTCTCGCCGACTGGCTGCCGGTCGCCCGGCAGATGATTGCCGTACCGGGGGCGCTTGATTCGGCGGAGGGCACGGTATTCGCGATGGGGCAGATAAACCTGGACAGCGAGATCGGCGGCCGGGTTGCCGCCGTGATCAACATGGCAACCGATGGCGAGGTGGCACTGCAGACGTCGATCGGCAACGACCTGCGCATCAATGCGCGGGTGCCGCTTAACCGGCCGACGGAATTTCGTTTCGACTGGCCGCTGACGGAGTGGTCACTGCGTTCATCGGAATCGAGCTGGTCGACGGACGGCACGGTTTACGACTCGCTGCCTGTGAAGGTTAATGAACTCGACTGCAGCAGCGAGGGTCGCTGTAGCCTGGAGGTCAGCGTCGGTCCCGGTACCTTCGCCGCGGCATCGCTGCGCGTCGATCGGGTCATGATGGATCTGCCGCTCACCGTCACGCTCGGGGAAACGACGACGATTGAAATGAGCCGCGATCCATCGGTTTTCCTGACCGGCGTGCACGGCGAGCGCGTCGACTTCGGTGCCGTCAGCACGCTCGGCGTCGGCAACGGTATCGCAAGACTGGACGCGTCGGGATTTTCCGCCACGCTGGACCGGGTAACGGTCGATCTGTCGACCATCGTGTCAGACGACAACCGCGTCGACGCCCTCGCCCTGCGGCTGGAAGATCTGCGCTACGCGGAAGGTCGGTTCGACGCCGGGTTCCGCACCCCGCAGAACGCCGGCACCTGGCGTTTCGGCGACTACAGCACGAGGCTGCCGGGCAC
>CAZFVT010000648.1:0-1657 GCA_964522355.1 uncultured Woeseiaceae bacterium
AGTCTTTTCGCCTTCTCGATCACCATTTCGGCAACCTGGACATGGCGGCTGGCAGGTTCGTCAAAAGTCGATGACACGACTTCGCCACGCACCGTGCGCGCCATCTCGGTGACTTCCTCCGGGCGCTCGTCAATCAGCAGTACGATCAGTTTGACGTCCGGGCTGTTCGCCGAAATAGCTGAGGCGATGTTCTGCAGCAACATCGTCTTACCGGCTTTCGGTGGCGACACGATAAGGCCCCGCTGGCCTTTACCGATGGGCGCCACCATGTCGATGATGCGAGCGGTCAGGTCCTCGGTGCTGCCGTTACCCTGCTCGAGCACCAGTCGATCACGCGGATGCAGCGGCGTCAGGTTTTCAAACAGAACTTTGCTGCGCGCATTCTCCGGAGCGTCGAAATTGATCTCGCCGACTTTCAACAGGGCGAAGTAACGCTCACCATCCTTCGGCGGACGGATCAGGCCGGAAACGGTGTCGCCGGTACGAAGATTGAAACGTCGTATCTGACTCGGAGAAACGTAAATGTCGTCCGGGCCCGCAAGGTAGGAACTGTCAGCAGAGCGCAGGAAGCCGAATCCGTCCTGCAGGATTTCCAGCACGCCGTCTCCGTAAATGTCCTCACCCTGTTTGGCATGCTCTTTCAGGATCGAGAAGATGATGTCCTGCTTGCGCGAACGCGCCAGGTTCTCGAGTCCGAGAGATTCGCCAAGCTCAACGAGATCGGAAGCAGGCTTGTGCTTCAGATCCTGCAGGTTCATCGCCTTCTTGCTCTGCTCGAGCTGATCGGGCGAGATTACCTCCAGGCTGCCACCATCATCCGGGTACTCGTCCTGCTCGCGTTTCCGCCGACGCCGACGATTGCCCTGGTTTCCGGAGTTCTTTTTGTTGCCGGACTGCTTCGGCCGGCTTCTGGTCTGATTACCCAAGTACCCTCTCACAGATTAGATTCCAAAAACTCGGTCAGTTGAGATTTGGACATTGCGCCAAGTTTCTGCGCGTGAACGTTGCCGTCCTTGAACAGCATCAAGGTTGGAATGCTGCGGATGCCGTACTGAGGCGGCGTCGCTGGATTTTCGTCAATGTTGAGCTTTGCCACCGTCATGCGGTCAGCGTACTGCTCGGCGACTTCGTCGAGCAGCGGTGCGATCATTTTGCAGGGCCCACACCATTCGGCCCAGAAGTCGAGAAGAACAGGCTTGTCGGACTGCAGAACGTCTGCATCAAAGCTGTCGTCATTGGTGTAAACGATATTATCGCTCACCGGCATGTACCTCCGATTTGATATAAGGAATTAGGAATTTTTTGAGTCTGGCGTTGATCGCCCGAACCCCCCCAGGCTGGACGAACATTGCAAATGTGGATGACGCTGCCCGGCTAATCAGGCAATATGTCGCAGCTTTCTTGCGGCTTCTCGTGGAATTCGTAGATTAAACGAGTCGGCAGGAGCGACGAAAGTCGCGTCGATGCGTTAATTTGACCCGTTCACGGCGAATTTTTCAAGTCCCTGAACCACATTTTCTCAATGGATTTATGACCGATAATCACCTCAGTGATCTGCGGTTCGATGCACTCGAATTGCACGACAATATTCGCGCCGGCATCCGCGACGCCGGCTTTGAATTCTGCACGCCAATCCAGGCCGACACCCTGCCGATTG
>CAZFVT010000649.1:0-1649 GCA_964522355.1 uncultured Woeseiaceae bacterium
CAGAACGCGGACCAGCTGGAGGACTACCATTCGCTCAACGTTCGAGTCGACTATCGCCGTACTCTCGGTCCGCTGGGGCTCGTCGCTTTTGTTGACGTGATCAACGTCTATGGCGGACCCAACACCAACAGCCAGGAATTCGACCCGCGGCGCGGCATCAACATCGTCGACGACGACGGCGCATTTCCCCTGATCGGGCTGATTTTCGAGCGGACCTGGTAGCGCAGGTCGGGCAGCGATCAGTCGCCGTAGAGCTCGTTAAAGAATTGTCCCAGGACTTCAAACTCTTCACGGCGCGCGCTGCCTTTGCGCCAGGCCAGGCCGATGGTGCGATAGCTCCGGTCTGAAATTTCGTAGAGGTTCACACGCGTGTCGCGGGTGAGCGTCGATCCCTTCGCCATCTCGGGCAGGAACGTGACGCCCATGTCCGCGTCAACCATCTCGATAAGTGTCAGCAGGCTGGTCGCCGAGAACGCGCTGATTTTCTGACTGTCTTTCAGTTTGCAGGCCGCCAGCGCGTGGTCGCGCATGCAGTGCCCGTCCTCAAGCAGCAGCACGCTCTCCATCTCCAGCCGACTTAGTCGGTAGCGGTTGGGATCGACCCATCGCGTGTCCTTGCGTGCGGCCAGCAGGAAGCGGTCGCGGAACAGCTCGAGTGTCTCCACGCTGCGCAGGTCGTATGGCAGAGCCAGCAACAGGACGTCGAGGTCGCCATTCAGCAGGCGCTCGTGAACGCGTTCGGTCTGATCTTCAACCAGGTAGAGCTTGAGTTCCGGGAAGGCCTTGCGCAGTTTCGGCAGGCTCTTCGGCAGCATGAACGGCGCGATGGTGGGGATTACCCCGAGGCGCAGCTCGCCGGTCAGGGGCTCGCGCTGTTCGCCGACCATATCAACCAGGCTTTCTATGTCCCGCAGGCACAGCTCGGCCTGGATGGCGATCTCCTGGCCAATACCGGTGATGGTGACCTGGCGGTTCGTGCGATCGACCAGCTGCACATCAAGCAGGGATTCCAACTCTGCAATGGCGGTGCTGAATGCGGACTGCGAGACGAAGCAGGCCGCAGCAGCCTTGCCGAAGTGCCGGGTCTCGTTCAGGGCTACAAAGTAGCGCAGCTGTTTGACGGTAGGATATCTCATCTTCTATCGAATCGAACAAAGTAAACGAATTATTCCATTTTATAAAAGATAAGCCAATGGCTAAGATTGCCTCCAGATTTGAACAGAGCGCGCCGCCGCGCTCACGCTCCCTGATTTAGATAAGGAAGACAGACATGGAAAATTTTGAAGGAAAGCGCGTCCCCGACGTTACGTTTCGCACCCGTGAGGGCGCGGAGTGGGTAAATCTCAGCACCGACGACGTCTTCAAGGGCAAGACGGTTATCGTCTTTTCGCTGCCCGGCGCATTCACCCCGACCTGTTCTTCGGCACATGCGCCCCGCTACGACCAGCTGTCGGGCCGTTTTGCTGAACTCGGTGTCGACGACATCATCTGCCTGTCCGTCAATGACGCCTTCGTCATGAACGAGTGGAAAGACGACCTCGGCATCGAGAACGTTCACTTCCTGCCTGACGGCAACGGCGCGTTCACGGACGGCATGGGCATGCTGGTCGACAAGGAAGACCTCGGCTTCGGCAAGCGCTCCTGGCGCT
>CAZFVT010000650.1:0-1645 GCA_964522355.1 uncultured Woeseiaceae bacterium
CTGGAAAGCTGCAGCCTGGATGAGGCCATGAAAACCGCGGAGGCTCTGCGTTCCGCCATCAGCGAGTATCGCTTCGTCTGGGACGACCGGACGTTCCGCCTCGGCGCCAGTATCGGCGTGGTGCCGATCACCGCGGAAAATGAGGACGCTACCGCGCTACTGAGCGCCGCTGACAGTGCCTGCCAGGCCGCCAAGGAAGCCGGTCGAGACCGTATTCACAGCTTCCAGGAAAACGATATCGACCTGATGCGCCGTCGTCGCGAGATGCAGTGGGCGGCACGCATCAACAACGCCCTGGACGAAGACCGCTTCGAGCTTTTCCGCCAGACGATTTACCCGCTGCAGGAGAAAGAGAGGGGCGTTCACTACGAGATTCTGCTGCGCATGCGCGATGAGGCGGGTGAAATTGTAGCGCCCGGTCTCTTTATTGAAGCCGCGGAGCGCTACAACTTAACGCCGGGTATCGATCGCTGGGTCATTACCAACGCGTTCCGCTGGCTGGTGTCGGAAGCCGACGAGCGTGAACGGCTGGCGCTGTGTTCCATCAACGTCTCCGGCCAGTCGCTGGGCGATGAGAAATTCCTGCCGTTTGTTATTGAGCAGTTTCAGACGAGCGGGCTGGATGCGACGAAGATCTGTTTCGAGATCACGGAGACCTCGGCAATTGCCAGTTACTCCCAGGCCAATCGCTTTATCAACGCGCTGAAAGAACTCGGATGCATGTTCGCGCTGGATGACTTCGGCACCGGCCTGTCGTCATTCGGCTACCTCAAACACTTCCCGGTCGACTTCCTGAAAATTGACGGCAGCTTCGTTAAGGAGATCCTGCACGACCCCATTGATCGGGAGATGGTGCGATCGATTAACGAGATCGGCCATCTTACCGGCAAGCAGACCATCGCGGAGTTTGCCGAGAACACCGAGATCATCACCATGCTGCGCGGCATGGGGATCGACTACGCGCAGGGTTACGGCGTGTCCGAGCCGCGACCGGTCGCGGACACGTCAATATTCAACAGCATCGTCGCCGACGACGAAACCAGCTAGTCCGGCAGCGCGACCAGAACCATACCCGCGTCGTCTATCTGGCGATTCAGGCTGGGTATGCGGTTCTCCCAGACGTCTTCCAGCGCATCGAGCTGCGTGGTCATCGCCGTGCTCAGCTGCCGGCGCACCGCTTCGGCGTTTTCGGTCGGGCGGCTGTCACCCACCGAGACCGTCCGCATCAGGCTGGTTAACTTGTTATTGAGTCGAATCGGGTAGTTCAGCGGATCCTGGCGCGATTCGTTCTTCGTTTGATAGAGCGCTTCTTCAATGGCCGTTACGGTTTCGAGGATGGCGGTGATCTCAAGGTCGATTCCGGAAAGGTCCTCGCTGTCGTCGGCCGCGATGCGCGCCTGGATGCCCTCGAGCTGTTCGCGGACGCTGCGGATGCGCTTGATTTCACTATGGGTGCGCGAAAGCAGGTCGCGGGACTGCATCACGAACTCGAACTGGGCCGCGTAGTCTTGCGGACGAGACGAGCTGCGTGGATCCGGTAGAACCTCGAAGGTCGCGGTCACCGGCGCCGCGTCGCCAACCTTGAGCTCTGCGCGGTAACTGCCCGGGACGGCCATCGGGCCTTCCCGCATGTCGGCCCACATAA
>CAZFVT010000651.1:0-1645 GCA_964522355.1 uncultured Woeseiaceae bacterium
CTGGGTCTCCGGCCAGATCTCCTTGACCGCTTCCGCCATGACGTGCGCCGCGTCGTGCCGCAGCAGCTCGAGGCCGTCCTCAGAATCCCGCGTAACGATCTCGACCCGGGCATCGCCTTCGATAGTTCGCGTCAGGTCCCAGAGCTCGTCATTGACGCGTGCCGCCACGGCGTTTTTCGCGAGCCCTCGCGAAATGTCGTTGGCGACGTCTTCGGCGGTCACGTCTGCGTCGAACTGACGCTCGGACCCGTCTGGCAACTGGATGGTAGGCATGGCTATGTTCGGGCGAATCTTCGGTGGCTTCAAAGGCGCGCTATTGTACCCGAATAATGCCGCTCGGCTATCCGTCTGGGACCCGCCTTCGTGTACACTCCGCTCTTTTCGGCCGCGCCATCCCGGCGCCGACTCGCAAACAGATACCCCGAACGATGACCGACTCGACGAGCGACACCGCGCCGCGCGACTTTATTCGCCAGATAATCGACGCCGACGTCGCCGCCGGCAAGCACGGCGGCAGCGTCGTGACCCGTTTCCCACCGGAGCCGAACGGCTTTCTGCACATCGGCCACGCGAAGTCGATTTGCCTGAACTTCGGGGTCGCCGCGGAGTTTGAAGGCCTCACCTATCTGCGCTTCGACGATACGAACCCGGGCAAGGAGAGCGAGGAATACGTCAACGCCATCGAGGCGGACGTGCGCTGGCTCGGTTTTGACTGGCAGGATCGGGAAACGCATGCCTCTGACTATTTCGAGCGGCTCTACAACGCCGCGGAGGTACTCATTGAAAAAGGCGCGGCCTACGTCGACAGTCTGAGTGCCGAGGAAATTCGCGAGTATCGCGGCACCCTGACCGAGCCCGGCAAGCCCAGCCCTTACCGTGATCGGACGGTCGATGAGAACCTCGATTTGTTTCGCCGCATGCGTGCCGGGGAGTTTGCCGACGGCGAACACATTCTGCGGGCGAAAATCGACATGACCTCGCCCAACATGAATCTGCGCGACCCGACGATCTACCGCATTCGGCACGTCGCTCATCAGCACACCGGCGATGAATGGCCGATCTACCCGATGTACGATTTTGCGCATTGCCTGTCGGACGCTTTCGAAGGCATCACGCATTCACTTTGTACCCTGGAGTTTGAAGACCACCGGCCTCTTTATGAGTGGTTCCTGGAGCAGGTAGGCACCGAGCAGCGGCCTCAGCAGATCGAATTTTCGCGGCTGAACCTGGCCTATGCGGTTACCAGCAAGCGCAAACTCAATGCGCTCATCGAAGCAGGCGTCGTCAGCGGCTGGGACGACCCGCGCCTGGCCACGCTGGCAGGGATGCGACGCCGCGGCTATCCGCCGGAAGCCATCGTCGACTTCTGCTCGCGCATCGGCGTGACCAAGAAAGAGAACCTGATCGAGATGGGCGTCCTGGAGAACTCCGTACGCGAGGTACTCGGCGAGGCCGCCGAAAGGCGCATGGCGGTTCTGCGCCCGCTCAAAGTGGTGCTCACCAACTACGACGAAAGCGAAGTCGAGTCGATGACGGCGCAAAACCACCCGGCCCGCCCGGAGATGGGAACGCGGGAATTGCCTTTCACTCGAGAGCTATACATCGAGCGCGACGATTTCATGGAGGAGGCTCCTCGCAAGTTCTT
>CAZFVT010000652.1:0-1644 GCA_964522355.1 uncultured Woeseiaceae bacterium
AACAGCTCGCTCTCGAGAAGTTCGTCGGGCAGCGCGCCGCAGTTTTCGACGACGAAGGGTTGCTCCCAGCGCAGGCTGTTGTAGTGCAGGGCGCGGGCCGCGAGCTCCTTGCCGGTGCCGGACTCGCCGGTGAGCAGTACCGAGATATCGTAGGGCGCGACCTGCCGCAGCTTGGCGCAGACCTCGTTCATGATGCTGTCATCGGCGCGAACGATGCCGTCATCGTCACCGTAAGCGCTGCGGAGCTTCTGGCGCTTCTCGGATACGGCTTCCTCCAGTCGCTGTGGCGACAGCTTGAGCTCAATGGACAGGAGTTCGTTTTGCCGGTTGAGCTTGAACAGGTCGGCCGCGTTGCGGAGCGTCAGCGCCAGCTGTTCGGGGTGCCAGGGCTTGGTGATGTACTGATAAATGCCGGCATCGTTGACGGCGTCGATGATGTCTTCGGAGTCGGTGTAGCCGGAGATGATCATGCGCACCACGTCTGGCCACTGTTCTCGAACCGATTTCAGAAACTCGACGCCGGTCATGTCGGGCATGCGCTGGTCGCAGAGGATGATCTGCACCCATTCGGTTTCGAGGATCTGCTCCGCCTCGACGACGGTAGCCGCCGTCTTGACGTCAAAGTCGTCGATCAGGATGCGCTGCAGCGACTCGAGGCTGCGGACTTCGTCATCGACGATCAGGACAGTGGGTAGCGTGCTCATGAGGCATCTCTCATCGAAGGTTCGTTGCGGCGCCGATGTCGGGCAATGGTCGTCGGCGTTCGGGATTTGGGTACCTTGTAAACAAAGTTGTAGCGGGCGACGTGATAGCTCGGGTCGAAACCGTAGAAGTTCATCCGCATGCGTTCGAGCTCCGCTTCGCGGTAGTCGGCCAGCGGCTTCTCTCGCTCGTCGGCAGCACGGCGGGTTGCCTTGGCCTCGAGCCGTGCCGGGTAATCGGCCGACTCGGCGATCGCCCGGGCCCGCTCGCCCAGCGTCGCCTCGAAGGCCTGCCGGTCATTGCCGATCACCTCATCAATCAGGCCAAGCTCTGCCGCCTGGCGGGCACCAACGGGCAGCCTTGCCTCGAGAATCTCGCGGGCATGCGCATCCCCACAGCAGCGGGGCAGCAGGTAGCTCCAGAATTCCGAGCCGTACAAATTGCCCATGTCTTTGTAATGCGGATTGAGCGTGATGCCTGAGTGCGACCAGACGTAGTCTGCGGCGCGGGCGAGGAATACGCCGCCGGCGCCCGCGTTGCCGCGCAGTGCGGCCACCGTCAGGTGCGTCGTCGTACCAATAATGGCCTCGGCCAGGTCGTCGATTGCGTTGATGTTGCGCCAGGATTCGTCCGCCGTACTGTCGGCGGATTCGATCTCGTTTAGGTCCATGCCGTTGGACCAGAAGTCGGGCCCGCCGGTAAGCACGATGACGCGGGTGTCCTGACGGCAGGCCTCTTGATAAGCCTCAAGCAGCGCTTCGCAGCGCGCTGTGCCCATCGCGCCGTTGTAGAATTCAAATTCCAGGAAGCCGACCTGGCCGTGCTCCGTGTAGCGAATCTCCGGTTCGCGGTCCGGGTGATCCGCCGGTAGTTCGGGCAGCTGCTCCGCGAGAGCGCCCAGGACCCGAATAGCGGGCAGCTTGAACGGATGGTCTGAGTCCG
>CAZFVT010000653.1:0-1633 GCA_964522355.1 uncultured Woeseiaceae bacterium
CCCACCCGCCCGGCGCCAGCGGCCACCAGCCGATCTCGGCGGGCAGGTGCAAGTCTCGTAGCGGTATCTGTTCCGGGTCCATGGCTTTAGTGAGTGCGTCGTCCAAGCGTGCGCTGCAGGGTCTCGACAGGGTCGTCATCCGTCGACAGGGACATCAGGTGAATGCCATAGCGATGGCAGAAACGATCGAGCAGTGCCGCCCGCGCTTCGAACTCATGACGGTATTCGCTGCGCGCGTTTTTCGCATAGGTATCGATCATCAGCTCGTCCTGATCGCTGACCAGACGGTAGCGGCCGGGCGGCGGCAGCCGGCGTTCCAGCGGATCGTTGATAAAGATGGCCAGCACTTCATTGTGCTTGGCGATGCCCGCGAGATAGGACTGGGTCAGGCGCGAGAGCCCGACAAAGTCGCTGATGATGACAACCAGGCTCCCTGGACGGGTCACCCGCCTCAGTGCAGCCATCGCCTGGGAGAAGGCCTCTTCGCCTTTCTTCGGATCGGCAGACTGACGCGTCTGCCAGTCGGGATGATCGGCGAGCACATGCATGAAGCGAAGCGCTGCCCGGCGACCCAGCCGCGGTTTGAGCTCCCGGTGCAGGTTGTCACCGAAGACAATGCCGCCGAGGCGATCGCCGCGATGATGCGCCGCCCAGGAAACCAGCGACGCCGCGCGGGCCGCATTCACCGACTTGAAGCAGCCCTGAGTGGCGAAGTGCATGTTGCTGCGAATATCGGTCATCACCAGGACCGGACGCTCGCGCTCTTCGCGGAACAGCTTGGTATAGGCCTCGGTATTCCGCGCGGTTACCCGCCAGTCAATGTTTCGCGGGTCATCGCCCGGCTGGTAGGGCCGGGACTCATCGAACTCCATACCGCGACCCTTGAATCGCGACACGTAGGCGCCCGCCTGCAGCGAGCTGATGTGCAGGACGTCCAGCGGGATTACGCGTGCCGGCCCGGCGAGCTGAATGAGCCCTTTCTGGCTGACGGATATCGGCGAGGCGTCGGCCGGCAGCTTGTCGTGACGTTGCACTGACATGGGCAATCCGGGCTAGGGCACGCCTACGCCGTCGAGAATCGCCTCGATGACCGAGTTCGGTCCGATGCCGTCGGCCTCAGCCTCGAAGCTCAAGACCAGTCGATGACGCAACACGTCGCGGGCTACGTCCTGAATGTCTTCCGGGCCGACGTAATCACGACCTTCGAGCCAGGCGCGCGCTCGCGCCGCTCGGTCGATGCCCATACAGGCCCTGGGGCTTGCGCCGTACATAACCTGCCCTTCGAGCGCACTGTCGATACGCCCGGGGTCGCGAGTCGCCACGACCACGTTGACGATGTATTCCTCGAGCTCCGGCGCAAGATGCAGGCCGAGAATCTGCTTGCGAGCGTCCATGATCGACGCCATCGACAGCACCTCCGGCGGTGCGAAGGCATCCCGATCACCAGCAAGCGCTTCGCCGCGGTTGAGCACCAGGATCTTGCGCTCATCCTCGACGCTCGGATAGCCGACCTCGACGTGCAGCAGGAAGCGGTCGAGCTGGGCCTCGGGCAGCGGGTAGGTACCCTCCTGCTCGATCGGGTTCTGGGTAGCCATGACCATGAACAGGTCGGAAAGCTTGTAGCTCTTCTCAC
>CAZFVT010000654.1:0-1621 GCA_964522355.1 uncultured Woeseiaceae bacterium
GGACCATTCGCTTGATGTCGTTCCTCTCCATGGTCCGGCGGCCCGAGCGTTCGCGGGTCGTACGAATGAACTCGGTGCTCAGGCCGCTGCGGAAGGCGCGGTAAACGAGATCAAAGGGCGGGGAGTTGAGTTTGAGTTTGCGGCCGCTGAACTCCAGCGTGGTGAAGTGCGCGCTCAGAAAGATAACGCCGCGCCCTTCGGCCACTGCTTTCTCGAGATGCTCGACGCCTTCGATGGTGGTCATACGATCGGCCCAGGCGTCGGAAGACCAGCGAGCCAGACCGAGTTCGATGAGCGAGGCACCCAGGGACTCGAAATGGCGGCGCGCCAGCGAGTTGCGCTCGGCTTCGCTCAGCTCCGGAAAGGCCAGCGCCAGGTTCCGCCGGACAATCGCGCGTCGTTTACCGCCGATACCATGCGCCAATCGTCCGAGCGCTTTGCCCAGGGACAAAGCAAATCCATGCGGCAGCAGGATAACCAACCGAAGCAGTCCGATGGCCAGCCACATCGGCCAGTAATTGGGTGTCCAGAAGGACGACAGGGGCTTTCGATCGGCTTGAGGCATGCGGCGGCGGGCGTCTGACAAGCGAGGAGTTTAGGGCTCACGGGCGTCGGCCGCAATTTGCCGGACCGGGTGCTTGCCTATCGATGTGAACTTCGTCGGCCGAGCGACACTCTGAAAGTTGGAATCCGTCGCTTGTACCGCGGCTACTGAAACGGGCATATTTATCGCCTCCTCGCCATCCTCTGAATCCCGGCTGAAAAATGAAGTTGAAGACGTCCTGCCTGTCGCTGTTCCTCGTCATCACCCTGCTCGCCGTCATGCCGAATCCGGCAGCCGCCCAGGACGCCGTGTTCCCGCAGCCGGCTGAGCTCGATAGAGACGTGAACTTCTGGCTGCAGGTATTTACAGAGGTCACAACCGACGAAGGTCTTCTGCACGACAATCGAAATCTCGGCGTCGTCTACGAGACGATGCCAATGCCGGCTTCGACCGGGCGGCGCGAACGCAACCGTCGGGTCGGGCTGCGCCGCAAGCACTACCAGGCGATTCTGCAAACGCTGGCAGACGGCAAGCGCACGGGCCTCAGCGAAGAGGAGCAGCGCGTTCTGGACCTCTGGGGTGCAGAGACCAGTGACGCGGCATTCGCCGAGGCAAAGCGGCGTATTCGTTTTCAGCACGGACTGTCTGACCGTTTTGCCGATTCCCTCAGGCGGGCAGGCCGCTGGCGCGATCATATCGACGCTTCGCTTAGCCGGTATGGCGTGCCGACCGACCTCGCCGCCCTGCCGCACGTCGAGTCTTCTTACAACCCGGCGGCGAGGTCTCACGTCGGCGCTTCCGGCATCTGGCAGTTTACTCGCAGCACCGGCCGTCGGTTCATGCAGGTCGATCACGTCGTTGACGCACGCAATGACCCTTATGCGGCGAGCGATGCGGCTGCGCGCCTTCTTGCCTATAACTACTCGATCACCGGCAACTGGCCGATGGCGATCACGGCCTACAATCACGGACTTGCGGGCGTCCGTCGGGCGATGCGCAAGTATGGCGACACGGCCTATGCGGACATCCTCCGCTACTACGATGGGCGGACTTTCGGCTTTGCCTCGCGGAACTTCT
>CAZFVT010000655.1:0-1609 GCA_964522355.1 uncultured Woeseiaceae bacterium
CGTTCGCGAGGTGGAGTACGCCAACGCGTCCATCGTCGTGATGAACTACACCCTGCAGTTCCTGCCGCCGGAAGACCGGGACGACCTGATGCGCCGAATCGCCAACGGGATGAACGCCGGCGGCCTGTTTCTCCTGTCGGAAAAGGTCGTAGACCCGGATCCGGAGGTCGAAGCAGCGCTCCAGGCCCTGCACCTCGACTTCAAGCGCCGCCACAACTACAGCGATCTCGAAATCGCTCGCAAACGGGCAGCGCTTGAGAACGTGCTGGTTCCGGACACAGAAACGGCGCACCTCGCGCGCCTGCGGCAGGCTGGATTCCGCCACGTTGGCGTCTGGCAGCGCTACTTCAACTTCTTATCCATTGTCGCCATCCGATAGCCAGATGCTCGACCGGCAGCTGCTCTACGCGACCCTCAGTGAGGCCGGTTTCGGTGACTGGGAAGCGCCGCTGGATGTGCTGTTGAACACCAGGCTGGCTCCCGGTGCGCATGGCAATCTCCCCGACTGGCTGGCCGCCATCGAGCGACTCCCGGATCTCGGCCGCGGGCCGGGCCGGCTTGATGCAGCCGCCGTTGGTCGCCCGGACCTCGAGGCTAATCCGGCGGAGCTGGCTGCGCTGAGCGAGAGCCTCAAGGCACTGGCTCCCTGGCGCAAAGGCCCTTTTCGGATTGCTGAAGTTGAGATTGACAGCGAATGGCGCTCAAACCTGAAGTGGGATCGCGTCGCCCGCGAAATCAGCGTGCTCGATGGCCGCAAGGTGCTCGACGTTGGCTGCGGCAACGGGTACTACTCTTGGCGCATGCGAGCTGCCGGCGCGAGTTTGGTAGTCGGTATCGACCCCACCTTGCTTTTCGTGGCCCAGTTTGCCGCCGTTTGTCGCTTCCTCGATCCGGAGCCTGTCCACGTCTTGCCGTTGCGCCTGGAAGAAATCCCCCCACCGAAAGGGCGTTTCGACACAACCTTTTCGATGGGAGTGCTTTATCACTCCCGCTCACCGATAGATCATCTGAGGGCGCTGCGCGACTCACTTCGTCCAGGCGGGGAACTGGTTCTTGAGACTATCGTCCTGCCCGGCGATGACGCTCTGTCGCGAACGCCGCCGGACCGCTACGCGCGGATGCGCAATGTCTGGCACCTGCCAACCTTGCCGGAGCTTCATACCTGGCTGAAGCGGGCCGGATTTCGCGATGCGCGAACCGTCGACCTCACGGTCACGACCACCGAAGAGCAGCGCAGCACCGAGTGGATGACCTTTGAGTCACTGAAAGAAGCGCTCGATCCGAACGACCCCTTAGCCACCGTGGAAGGCTGGCCGGCACCGCATCGTGCCGTCATTATCGCGTCCCTCCCGGCCTGATCGACGGGCCCGAACTTGACGAACACGCGGAAGATTCCTAAATTTCTGTTTTGACAGAAACTTGAGAATCGCCATGCACATGTCACCGGCCGTCGAAAAATACGTTCTGCACTGGGGCGAAATGGGCACCCGCTGGGGAACCAATCGCACGGTAGCGCAGATCCAGGCGCTGCTTTATCTCTCGCCTGAGCCTCTGAGCGCGGACGAAATCGTCGATCTTCTGTCAGTCGCACGCTCCAACGTCAGCACCA
>CAZFVT010000656.1:0-1605 GCA_964522355.1 uncultured Woeseiaceae bacterium
AAAGCGCTGTCCGTCGCCGTCCACGCCCAATGCGGCGCTTGTTAGCGGGCTTATTCCTGCTGCTTTTGAGCAGTGGGCCCGCACTTTCGCAAAATGCTGGCAAGTCGCCGGGACAGTGTCGGGCGCTCAAAGACAGCTTCCAGCCCCACTGCGAACGAAATGGCGGCGGGACCCATGTCCTGGTCATCACCGAGGACGCCGGCAGCTGCAGCAACACGTGGACCGATGAGGTCGGTCGCCTGGAAGAACGATACGCACCGCTGGCCGAGGTAACGGGCGACGTCGCACCCGCCGTCTTCGATCAGCGCCTCGAAGTTCGGGAACTGCTCGATACGGCCATCGCCCGGCAAACCGCCTGTGCCGGTATAGAGGACGACGCCTCAGCGTTGATAGAGCGCGTCACCTCAATTCAAAACCAGCTGTCACAGCGCTTTCTGTCCTATCGCGGCGATTCCGTGCTGCGGGCCTTGCAGGACTTCCCTAAGCGCTTGCGCAACCTCGGCAAGCTGATCGGCCAGGGCGGCGATCTGCAGTTTACCGACGGTCTCGACGCTCCCAAGCTGTTGCTCCTGCTGTTTTGCAGCGGCGTCGTGGCGGCCGGGTTCGGTGTTTACCTGCGCCAGCGCTTCCTGCAGGGGTATGAGAAGGCGACCCGCAGGGACCAGACGCCGAAGTTGCGCCACCTGTTTCCCAAACCGCTGGCCGAACACTCGCCGGTACTGCTAAGCGGCCTGGCCTTCCTGATCGTCTTCTACGCCGGCGTCCTGAACGCCTCGCTGGACCTTATCCTGGTGCGGCTGTCCCTCGGCATATTGCTGGTGGGTGCCTCCTGGGTAGTCATTGACTGGTCGACAGGACCCCTGTCGCCTGCGGCCAGCGTTAAGGGCCTAATTCCCGTTCACGTGCAGCCGCTGCGCAATCGCCTGCGCATTGTCGCGCTGACCCTCGTGGCGAGCTTTATCGTGCTCGGTACCAACTGGCTGACGATTCGCCTGATCGGCCCCGACGTCGCTGGCCGCGCACTGATGATCTTTCTCGTGGCCTGCTCGCTTCTCTACGTCAACCTCTACCTCGGGCGTATCCCGGGTATTAAATATCGCTTTCGGCTGCTGCGTGCCGCGGCTACCGTTGGTCTGATCATTGGCATCGCTGCGGTTCTGATCGGTTATCAGAACTTCGCTGGCTACGTTATTCACGGCATTACGCGATCGGCGCTCGCGCTGTTCGTGCTTTGGCTGTTCGTCTGGCTCGTATCGACGGGACTCAAGAGCCTGCGCCAGGAAGAAACAGACGACCCGTCGGCCCTGCGGCAGGCGCTGGGCGCAGGCGGCGGCGTATCGCGCAGCGCTATCGGCTTCATGCAGCTCGTCTCCGACCTGGTGCTTTGGCTAAGCGTCATCGTTTACCTGATTTATGTCTGGGACGAGTCAGGCACGACCCTCGAGCAGCTGATCGACCTGGTCGTTCGCGGTGGCACGGTCGGCACGATCCGGCTCGTTCCGGCACAGATCATCGGTGGCATCCTGGTGTTCGCGGCGCTGCTCATCGTTATCGGCTGGATCAAACGCTGGATCGATCGACGCTGGCTGCAGCACATCGTCATGG
>CAZFVT010000657.1:0-1603 GCA_964522355.1 uncultured Woeseiaceae bacterium
CGCTGGAGGCCAACATTCGCACGCTGGAAGAGTCGACGAAGCCGGTGGCACCGGAAAAGACCGCTTTGAACGCTTCGTCACGGCGCTGAAATCGCAGTCGCAGGACGGCCGGATTGCTGTGACCACAGAGCTCGTTTTCGGTCATGCCTGGGCCCGCGGCGGGCGTCAGACGCCGCAGGAATTTCACGTCGAGGCGAGCAGCATTGGCCGGCTGGCGAGGAAAACCTGAATTGTTACAAATTTTTCTGGCTAGGATTTCTAAGCGGTTGAAATAGAACGATTATTATTACCGTTCTGCAACGCAGCACGTTGCAACGCAGACGGCCTTTCAGTAGACTCGCGCCTGTTCAAGTGGGGTAGTCGCCCGCCTGATCTTTCAAGAGCTCTCCACCGGTCGTGAACTCACCGTCACAGCGCCCGTTTTCGGAGCACCGCTCGGCGCAAAATTAAAGCACCTATGGCTTTGTGTTGGCTGGGAACCTCACCGGGTCTCCAGCGGGTTTGCGCGGCTTGATCGAGGAATGCGACTCCCACCTGGATCAACAAACCTTCTACATGCAGACAAGCGGGCGGTAACAGCTGCCCGTCAGGTGACATTCGAAATGCTGAAAAAACTGTGCGTGTCTGTCGCAGGCACGCTGCTCGCTGCCCCGGCTCTTGCCGACTGGGCGTTGAACATGCCGGAAGGCGTTACCGACCTGAGCGCGGAAACGTATCGGCTGCATATGATGGTGTTCTGGTGGTGTGTGGCGATCGCCGTTGTGACCTTCGGCGCAATGATCTACTCACTGCTCAAACACCGTAAGTCGCTGGGCGTCGAGCCGGCGAAGTTCTCTCACAGCATGAAGGCCGAGGTAACCTGGACGGTTATCCCGATCATCATCCTGCTGGTAATGGCGGTACCGGCAGCCGAGACCCTGATCAAGCTGGAAGATACCCGCGACCCCGATCTCACGATCGTCGCCACCGGCTACCAGTGGAAGTGGCACTACCGTTACCAGGGTGAGGAAGTCGAGTTCTTCAGCAACCTTGATCGCGAGAGCGCGAATGCGCGACGCGTCGGCTCCGGCGTCGATCCGTTCTCGGTCGACAACTACCTATTGGAAGTCGACAACCGGCTGATCGTGCCGAAGGGACAGAAAGTCCGTCTGTTGCTCACGTCCAACGACGTGCTGCACGCCTGGTGGGTGCCTGAGCTTGCTATCAAGAAGGACGCCATCCCCGGCTACGTCAACGAGACCTGGTTCCGCGCCAACGAGACCGGCGTGTTCCGCGGTCAGTGTGCGGAGCTCTGCGGCATGGACCACGGCTTCATGCCGGTGGTCGTCGAGGTGGTCGAGCCTGAGGAATACCAGGCCTGGCTCTCCGGCCAGCAGGACGACGGTACCCGCCTCGCGGCCAACGACGACTAGACAACGGCACCGGGCGACGCCCGGAACACCAAGCCAAGAAATACAGAATTCGGAGTAAACACCATGGTAAGTGCAGTAGCGGACGTTCATGACAAGCATGACGACCACGGACCGGCGAAAGGCATAAAGCGCTGGTTGTACACGACCAACCACAAAGACATCGGGTCGATGTACCTGATCTTCAGCCTGAT
>CAZFVT010000658.1:0-1598 GCA_964522355.1 uncultured Woeseiaceae bacterium
GGGCCCAGGCACTCAAGACCTATCGATTCTGGACGCTGGGAATCGTGCTGTTTCTGACCGTATTCGTGATCGTCGGCCTGATCTCGAACTTTGAGCGGATCATGAGTGCGCGAGGTATGGAGCGCGCCGACATCGCGAGCGTTGCGTCAATAATGGGGCTGACCATCATCTTCGGCAGATTGCTGGTCGGGGTGCTGGTCGATCGTTTCTGGGCTCCGGCCGTGGCCTCGGTGTTCTTTCTGTTGCCCATTATCGCGATGCTGATGATGAAGCTCGCCCCTGTCTCCGTGGGTAGCGGCATGGCAATCGGCATAGCGATTGGCCTCGCGGCAGGCGCTGAGCTGGATATGCTGGTGTACCTTACCGGCCGCTATTCCGGGCCGGCGCATTACACGGCGGTATTCGGGGGAATCTTCGCGTTCTTCACTGTCGGTGCTGGTATCGCGCCGCCCGCTTTCGGTGCGGGTGCGGCGCGCTGGTCGGGTTACGACATCGTCCTGAACGTAGCGATTGCCTGTCTGGTCCTGTCTATCGCGTTGTTCCTGATGCTCGGAAAGTATCCCGACCATCGAGGAAAGTACGCGTAGCTTCTCAACTGCCGGTAGCGTCAGGGCTGTACTGTAGCGTCGTTACGACAGGCGTCGCCAAAGCCGGCCTGCTTGACTGACGGAACAGCAAAGCGGTTTCCACTGTAGCTACGTCCGCAAGACCAGGTGATTGCCCCGTCGGCTGCTGGCGTTACCCGTTCAACTGAATCTGAAGCCGGCTGACTGCATTGACGAACATGTTGGTGTCGATGGAGAACTCGCATACCCGTGCACGCGGGAAGCTGCTTGCCAGTTCCGCGACCGCTTCCTGAATCTCGATTAGCGCAACATGCTTGCCAAGGCAGGTATAAACGCCACCGCCAAAATCCAGAACGCCCTTGGCGCTATCCCGATGCGGATCGTAGTTCAGCGGCGCCTCGTAGGCCCTGGGGTCGCGGTGCGCGGCCCGCAGAACATGGAAAACCGGCGTGCCCTTCGGAATAGCGACATCCTGGTAAACCAGGTCCTCGGAAGCATAACGAGGCAGCGAATTGATACGGTTGGATAAGCGCATGGATTCGTTGATTGCCGCCGGAATCAGGGCTGGGTCGTCGACGACCTGTTGCCAGCGTTGCTCGTCGCCCATTAACTCCCCGATGGCCGTCGCAACACCATGAGCCGTGTTGTCGGTGCTGGCTTCATTGAACATCGCCACAATATAAAAGAGTTCAGTTTCTGTAAGTTGACCATTTTGACGTTCCTTGACGAAATGACCGATCAGGTTATCCTGCGGCGCCGCTACCGCCGCGTCGATCCGCTGCTGGACATACGGGAACAGCTCATCGTACGCCGCGATAATGTCCGGCGTATCGCTGGGATTGAAACTGAAGATCTTCAATACCCGTTCGGAGAGTCCGGCTACCAAGGGCGCGTCTTCCAGGGGTGCTCCGAACCACATGCAGAAGAGCCTTGCCGGCAGCAGGAATCCGTAACCCTGCAGCAGGTCTGCCGCACGGTTCGGATCCACCTCCTGCAGTATGTCTTTGGCCAACCGGCGCATCATCGAACGTT
>CAZFVT010000659.1:0-1589 GCA_964522355.1 uncultured Woeseiaceae bacterium
GCCTGTTCAGACGGTTTATGGAGCGGCATGAGCGACGAACAGCTGGCGAGGGCCGCGACCCAGGACAGCGAGTCTGTCGCCGAGAACCTCAAGGCCATCAGCCTGCACGCGCTCAACGTCAACGCACCCTACAGCGACAACACGACCGGTACGGCCATTCGCTGGTTCGCCGAGTAGCCGATCAGCCACGCCGTCCCGCCGGACCCTGCTAGACTGCGCGCTGACCCCAGCTTCCCCGGACTAAAAAGCCATGCGACCGAGCGGCCGTTCGGCGGACGAAATGCGTCCGCTATCCTTCGAAACCGATTTCACCCGCCACGCCGAGGGCAGTGTCCTCGCCTGCTTCGGCGAAACCCGGGTGTTGTGCAACGCCAGTATCGAACCGGGCGTTCCGCGCTGGCTGCGCGGCAAGGGCAGCGGCTGGGTCACGGGTGAGTACGGCATGCTGCCGCGTTCGACGCATTCCCGCAGCGGCCGGGAGGCCGCCCGGGGCAAACAGGGTGGCCGCACCCAGGAAATCCAGCGACTGATCGGTCGCTCGCTGCGGGCAGGTACTGACCTGAAAGCGCTGGGCGAGCGCACCGTAACCCTCGATTGCGACGTCATCCAAGCCGACGGCGGAACCCGGACCGCCGCCATCAGCGGCGCGTTTGTCGCCTTGCGTATCGCCATCGACCGCATGTGCAGGGAGCACAACTTGAAGCGTCATCCCATGCACGGCCAGATAGCCGCCGTGTCGGTCGGCATCTTCGACGGCATGCCGGTGCTCGATCTCGACTACGCCGAAGACTCCGAGGCAGAGACCGACATGAATGTCGTTATGAACGACGCGGGCCGTTTCATCGAGGTACAGGGCACGGCAGAAGGTCATGCCTTCTCGCGAGACGAATTCGACACGCTGCTCGAACTAGCGGCTCACGGCGTCGGACAGATCATCGAGGCCCAACGCGCTGCGGTCGACGCGGCCGTCTAGAGCGCTGAACGATGGGCCACGCGGATAAGAGAGTCGTCATTGCGACCGGCAACCCGGGCAAGCTGGTCGAGCTCGACAGCCTCCTCGAGGGGCTGGGCATGGAATTCGTCGCTCAATCAGAGCTTGGCGTTGAGGGTGCCGAGGAGACCGGTCACACCTTCGTCGACAATGCGCTACTGAAGGCCCGACATGCGGCCGCCGCTACCGGCCTGCCGGCCATTGCCGACGATTCCGGCATCGTGGTGGACGCGCTGGACGGCCGTCCCGGCGTCTATTCGGCGCGCTACGCCGGCGTCGACGCGAGTGATGCGGACAACGTGGACAAACTGCTCGAGGAACTCGCAGGTATCGACGACCGCGCCGCACACTTTCACTGCGCCGCGGTTTTCGTGCGCCCGGACAGCGACGATACCGTCGTGGCGGAAGCCAGCTGGCATGGCGTGATTACCACAGAACGTCGCGGCAGCGGCGGCTTCGGCTATGACCCGGTCTTCTTCCTGCCCGAGTATGGCTGCACGTCGGCAGAGCTCAGCCGCGAGCGGAAGAACGAGCTGAGCCATCGCGGCCAGGCCTTCCGTGCGCTCCGGGCGTTGCTGGCAACCGGGCCGGGCTAGGA
>CAZFVT010000660.1:0-1587 GCA_964522355.1 uncultured Woeseiaceae bacterium
GTGGAGAGTATCGACTACCAGGGCATGGCGGATCCTGCTGAGCGAGTGAAAAAACTCATTGAGGCCTGCGAGGCGTTTGATGGGCAGTTGGTACTTGTTGGCTCCAGTATGGGTGGCCACGTCGCGACGGCCGCTGCCGCCCAGGTCGGCGCGGTCGGGCTGTTTGTCCTGGCGCCGGCGTACTATATGGAGGGCTACGAGATGCACACGCCTGCAGCCCCCGACCTGCCGATTGAGATCGTGCACGGCTGGCACGACGACATCGTGCCGGTCGACAACAGCATACGCTATGCCCGGGAATCGTCTGCCACGCTGCACGTCGTGGACGGCGATCACCGCCTGACGGCCAATATCGATGCCATCAATCAGTACCTTGGCATTTTTCTTGACCGTCTTGCGGACGATGAGGATGACGCTTCGTGAGGTGCCGCAAGGCGATTGCGCTGTTTCTCGTCTTGAGTGTCACCAGCTGCGGCGGCGACGATGAGCCAGCGGCAGCTGCCCCGCAGAACCTACCGGATGCCCAGGCCCAAGGCGCCTTCGACGCACAACTCGATGCGCTGGAGCGGGCAGAGGACGTGGACGAGCTCAATCGCAGGAAGAAAGCGGCTATCGATGATGCGCTTAGGCATGCCGACGGCGATCCGCGGTAGCGGAAGAGCGATTCGCCCTTCGGTCATAACGCGAAGGTCTGAACCAGGCTTGCGAAATCTCGACTAAGTTCCTGACTGAGTAGTTCGTGGAGCGAAAGGGCATGAACAAGGGGCGACGAATCCTGGCCGGTTTGCTACCGGCCTTTCTTAGTTCATCGGCGTTCGCCGATGACTTCAAGTACGAGCTAGGCCTCACATACTCGAGCCTGTCGATTGACGGACTCTCATCGCAGTCGCCGAGGCCACCGGACCTCCCTGGATTCAATGTTGAATTCCAGGAGGATATCGACCAGTTCGGTGTTTCCGGCAGCTGGTATTACGGTGGCGTGACGGCGAGTGATGGCCCAAGAACCCGTGCGGCCTTTCTTTCTCGAGCATCGTTTCTGACCTTCGACTATTGGAGTCTCGATGGCGCACAGGACTCCCAAGTGTTTGCTGACGATGACGCCAACATCACGAATCCCAATGATCGATTCATCGAGAACAGCGATTCGGTCACCCTGAATGGCCGGTATGTCTGGGACAGCGGATGGTTTGTTGACGCCGGCTTGAATCGATTCGATACCAAAAGAAGGTCCAGCAACCTGGACCCGCCGGGTCTTGGTGGATTCGAAGTTATGACGTACCGGGCGGGCGCTGGACGCTACATCGGCAATAACCACACCGTTGGCCTCGCGGTCGACGTCCTGGACTTCAACATCAGTTCTGGCACGAGCATTGAGTACACACTGAATTATGCGGCGGTCGGCAGCCTGGGAGCGTCTTGGGACTACTCTGCCGATGTGAACGTGACTGTCGACGACGACAGCTTGAGCGACGGCAATTACGAAGCCGAGCTGCTGTTGTATCCGTCACGCAGTTTCGGCTTCGGCGCCGGCATCCACGATTCTTTCGGGTCGGGGGCATCTACCTTCGGAGATCGGATCAATAATTA
>CAZFVT010000661.1:0-1585 GCA_964522355.1 uncultured Woeseiaceae bacterium
TGTCCATTATCGGCAGTCCGACCACGTCCTCTTTCTTGCTCATGCCAAATAGGTCGACCCAGGCCTTGTTTGCACTCGTGATGATGCCTTCCTGCACGTAGGCAATCGCGTTCACGGAGCCTTCCATGTATTCGAAGAGCTGCTTGCGATAGGTGTTCGCCGAGTGCAGAGTAGAGTTCAGCGCTCTCTCGACGCGGGAGGCACGAAGTTCCCGGCCAACGACAGCCATGAGCCGGTCGGCGTTTCGCGTGGATACGAGGTCGCAGGCGCCTTCGTTCATCGCGTCGAGGATCGATTCCTCGGTAACGTCGAGCTGCATCGCGAGCGTTGGGATCTCCGGCTGGAATGCGTCCTTCTGCTTGACGACGTGCCGGATGGAATCGGGGTAGTGATCGCGATTCAGAATGATCAGCTCAATGGATTTTTCGCCGAGGGTTTTCTCCAGCACCGCGGGCGATTTAACCCAAAGGCAGTGGGCTCGATGTCCGCTATCGCGTAGCCGTTTGTTTACAAGTTCTACGTCGTCCTGGCTGGTAGTCAGCACGGCGACGGTCAACGCCTGGTCCCTGGACAAACCCTTTCCCTCGGCCATCACCTGCTTTACAGGTGAGAGCAAAATCAATCCATTGATCTGACGCGCAGTTTACAAAAGGAGTCCGACACCGTCTGCGTTTCACAGTCAAAAGCGTGACGTGCTTCAATCATCGCTCGCTTCGTATGGCGATGCCGTCACGTCCGCTTGTCCATCTTCTCCTTTATGCAGCGGTTTTGCGGGATGGGCGGAACAGGTATCATCTTCAACTCCGCACACTCCGCTTACCATAATCAGTCAGGCGATGACGTTATCGCCGCGTTGGGAACATCATGGCCTCTTACAGCACAAATGAATTTCGTTCCGGGCTTCGCATACTTATCGATGGCGATCCCTGCATCATCGTTGAGAACGAGTTCGTCAAACCGGGCAAAGGACAGGCATTCAACCGGGTCCGCATCAAGAATCTGAAAACGGATCGGACGGTCGAGAAAACCTTCAAGTCCGGTGAATCGGTGGAGGCGGCCGATGTGCTGGATACAGAAATGCAGTACCTCTATACCGATGGGGAGTTCTGGCATTTCATGCTGCCCGATACCTTCGAACAGTATGCTGCCGACGCCAGCGCGGTCAGCGAGGCCAAGCAGTGGCTCAGCGAGCAGGACGTGTGCATGGTGACGCTCTGGAACAACGCACCGCTGATCGTGTTGCCTCCCAATTTCGTCGAGCTCGAAATCACAGAAACCGATCCGGGGATTCGCGGTGACACCGCGGCCGGGGGCGTGAAGCCTGCGACCCTATCGACGGGTGCCGTGGTTCGTGTGCCGCTTTTTGTCGAGCAGGGCGAGACGATTCGCGTCGATACCCGATCCGGGGAATACGTTTCTCGCGTCAAGTAGGCCGTCAGTCGATCAATGACAAGAGCCGGCCTTCGCCCTGTGTTTCGATGAAGGTGTTGCACAGCGACTCGATGCCTGACTGATCGGCGACGCTGAAGCGCGACCGTTCAGGGCTGTCAATATCAAGCACGCCGAACAGCGTCGTATCTACGAG
>CAZFVT010000662.1:0-1585 GCA_964522355.1 uncultured Woeseiaceae bacterium
CTTTACGGCGGCCGCTTTCTTGCGCTTCCGCTCCTGGGTCGGCTTCTCGTAGAACTCGCGACGACGCAGCTCGGTCAGGATGCCGGCTTTTTCGCAGGCACGCTTGAAACGGCGCAGTGCGGCGTCAAAAACCTCATTTTCTTTTACTCGAACGCTAGGCATTGGCTTTCTATCTTTCCTTTCGGACACAAAGAAACCCGGCACGAGGCCGGGAGAGCAGGGCATCTTAGCGGTTTGCTCCCGTCAATGCAAAGCCTGCGAGGCCGAGAACCGATACCGATCGGCGCACCGGAGATTTGAAGAAAAATCAATTATTTCAGCAAGTTAAGCCCAGTACCGCCGGTTGCCCCACGAGTATTCACCGAGCCTGAGGACCGGTGCGGCGTCAATTCGCTAAAAATCCGCCGTCCCGGGTGGAAAAATCGGCGTAATCGCGTGCCTGTCCGGGGCACTCCGGTATCATGCGCCCGCTATGCGAGTACTCGGCATCGAAACCAGCTGCGACGAGACGGGAGCGGCCGTTTATGACACGGAGATCGGGCTCGTGTCTCAGGCTTTGCATAGCCAGGTGGACCTGCACGCGGTTTACGGCGGTGTGGTCCCGGAAATCGCCGCTCGCGACCACATTCGCCGGTTGCTGCCAATGGTGCGCGAGGTCCTGGCTGAGGCCGGTAGCGGCGCACCCGACGCAATTGCCTACACCGCGGGGCCAGGCCTGATCGGTGCCCTGATGGTTGGCGGGGGACTGGCCAACGGACTGTCGCTGGCCTGGGATTGCCCGGTTGTGCCGGTACACCACATGGAGGGTCACCTGCTGGCGCTGATGCTGGACGATGAATCGCCGGAGTACCCGTTCCTGGCGCTCCTCGTTTCCGGTGGTCATAGCCTGCTGGTCGACGTCGCCGGGCTCGGTCGCTACCGCATTCTCGGCAGCACCCTCGACGATGCTGCGGGCGAAGCGTTCGACAAGACCGCCAAATTGCTGGGCTTGCCGTACCCCGGTGGCCCGGCGCTCGCAGCGCTGGCCGAAAGCGGCGATCCCAGTGCCTACGACTTCCCGCGGCCCATGCTCAACAAGTCCGGCTATGACTTCAGCTTCAGCGGCCTGAAAACGGCCGTCATGCGTGTCGTCAAGTCCGAAGACGCGGCCGGTAATCTCGAGAATGCGCGCGCGAATCTTGCGGCGTCGTTCCAGTCAGCGGTAGTTGCCGCACTCGTCGGTCGAACGCTTAAAGCGGCGAAGGACGTTGGCGCCAAGCGCATCATTGTTGCCGGCGGCGTCGGCGCCAATCGCCAGCTTCGCGCGGAACTGCTTGACGGGTTCTCTGGCCAGGTTCATTTTCCGCCGCTGGAGTACTGCACGGACAACGGGGCAATGATTGCTGTTGCCGGAGCCCTCAGGCTGTCCGACGCAAAGGACGCGGGTGAGATTCTCTCCCGCGCGCGTTGGTCCCTGGAGGAGCTTGAGCCACCGCGGTCCCGGTCGCCCGATTCGAGCGAGCAGCCGCCAACACCACGAGAAGCCAGATGAGTATGCGGGACACGATTTACCTGACAGGGATGAAGATTGAGGAAAAGGTCGGCA
>CAZFVT010000663.1:0-1585 GCA_964522355.1 uncultured Woeseiaceae bacterium
GTATCGAAAGACATGCCGAACTCACGCCGTAGTCCGATCGACGCCCCGTCGAACTCCGGGATCCGGTTGATGACCTGCACGACGCCACCCACGGCGTCACTGCCGTATAGCGAGGATGGAGAACCCCGCAGGACTTCGATGCGCTCGACGCTAGCGGGCGACACGAGGGCCAGGTACTGCGTTGGCGCATTGCGAAAGATTGCGTTGTTCATACGCATGCCGTCGACCATGTGCAGCACCTCCGAGCCCTTGAGTCCCCGCACAATGGCCGCGCCCTGACCAGGCGTGGTCTGCTGCAGGAATACCCCGGGCTGCGCTGCCAGCGCATCGGTGGTGAGCTTCTGGCCACGCAGGACTTCGCGATCTATCAGTGACAGCGCTGCGCTAACCTCGGCGGCGGCGGCGGGACGTCTCGTGGCCGTGACCTGAATTTCCTCAAGCGGCGCGTCCAGGACGCCGACCTGGGCGCCGGCCGTTGCCGTCACCAGGCACAGCAGCGTCGCGAAACGGGCAACGCCGATCGGCCGGTGTCTGAGGACAGTAGAAACGGCGATGCCCCTGGAGACGCGCTCAGCGCCCGTCGATTTCGGCCCAGCGCGCATAGATCTCATCCGTCCACCAGGACTGGATATAGGCAACGACGGCCAGCCGCTGGTCGGCGTCAAGCACGCTGCCGAAAGCGGGCATCACTCCGCCGTAGGCCGCGCCGCCTTCCGCAATCGTGCCGGTCAGCACTTCCAGCGGGTGATGCCAGGTATGCGCGGTTCCGTTCAACGGAGGCGGCGGAAAATTGCCGTTGGCATCCGTGGTTCGCCAATCGGCCGTCGCTGAGCCGTCCGCACCGTGGCAGGCGGCACAGTTCGCCTGGTAGAGCGGCTCCCCGGCCGTCACCTGCGCGGCGGTGTACCAGCGGCCGGGTACGGTTTCCGCCGGCGGTCGACCGCAGGCGGCAGACAGCGCCGCGAGAGTCACAAGCAGGAAGGCGTTAACGGTAGATCGCATGATGGCAAACAGCGAAAAAAGAGGCGGCAAGGCTACGCGAGCCCATCGACCGATACCAGCCTGCGGCGGCCAGCCTGTTGCGCGCCTGAAACATATTAAGACGCCAGTCGGTCTATGATGTGCGGATAGCGTGATTTCGCGTCGAGCGATGCTCGACTCAGCCATAGGGAGCCCTAAATGAAAGCGTCCGATCTCCTCGTCAAATGTCTAGAAGAAGAAGGCATCGAATACATCTTCGGCGTGCCCGGCGAGGAAAACGCGGATTTCATGATTTCGCTCGAACAGTCCGGCTCGATCCGCTTCATCATGACCCGCCACGAACAGGGCGCTGCCTTCATGGCCGAAGTCTACGGCCGGCTGACCGGTAACCCGGCGGGAGCGCTGGGCACCCTGGGTCCCGGTTCGACGAACCTCATCACCGGCGTGGCCGACTCCAACATGGACCGCGCACCGATGCTGGTACTGACCGGCCAGGGTTCTACCGACCGGCTGCACAAGGAATCCCACCAGATCATGGACGTCGTCGCGATGTTCCAGCCGGTGACCAAGTGGGCCACGTCGATTGTGAATCCGAACACGATTC
>CAZFVT010000664.1:0-1579 GCA_964522355.1 uncultured Woeseiaceae bacterium
GTAGGCGACCACGTGGTAAGGCGCGACCTTGCGCGTGACGATCCGTGGGGTTCGGTCGAAGGTTGTTCCCTGGGCCCACTGGTAGTCTTTCTCGGTAGTCACGAACTTCGCCAGATCCATGCCACCTATGCCGGGGAATTTCCGTGCGTGAGCGACGGCCGTTTCCGCGTCCACTTCACCGGTCATGATGCAGCCGGACTGGGCTCCCTTCTCGCGCAGAATGCGCGTTAACTTCCGGGTATCGATATCCGCAATGGCAACGGTTTGCGACTGCTCCAGGAATTCTGTGAGCAGGCGCTCCGAACGCCAGCTGCTCGTGATCATCGATGAGTCGCGAATCACCAGCCCGGAGGCATGGACCTTGCTCGACTCCATGTCCTCGCTGTTGGTACCGGTATTGCCGATGTGCGGATAGGTAAGCGTGACGATCTGCCGACAGTAGGAAGGGTCGGTCAGGATCTCCTGGTAACCCGTCATCGCTGTATTGAAGACGACTTCGCCGATGGTCTTGCCGGCGAATCCGACTGAAGTGCCGCGGAAGATCGTGCCGTCTTCCAGCGCCAGTACTGCCGGCGCGCTCAATCTAGAAACCTGCTAGCCAATGGAATCCCCTTTTCTGGCATCTTGTTGTAAGAACACCGCTGCGCGGCGCGTAGATGCGCAAAAGCGGAAGGGGCTGCCTTCCGCTTAAGGGGCCGCCAATGTATGGCGACCTAGGGAATTCTACTCAAGGTGACTTCGTTTCGCCAGATGTAAACGGGGTTTTCACGAAGATTTTTTCGAAGTATCACTTCGGACCGTTCAGCGAATTGACCGCGTGAGGTTTACTGACTGATCCGGTCGAAGAACCGCTTAACCGTGTCGAGCCATCCGCCCGCCCGGGGACTGTGCTTGTCGCCGCCCTTGCTAACGGACGCTTCGAACTGCCGCAGGAGCGACTCCTGTTCAGCCGTCAGGTTGACCGGCGTTTCAAGGGATACACGCGCGAACAGATCACCCGGATGCGGATCCCGAACCGTGGACACGCCCTTGCCGCGCAGGCGGAACACCTTGCCGGACTGCGTTCCCTCAGGGATCTTGAGCGACACGTTGCCATTCAGGGTCGGCAGCTCCACTTCACCACCCAGCGCAGCGGTCGCGAAACTCACCGGCACCTCGCAGGACAGGTCGGCGCCGGCGCGCTCGAAGATTTTGTGCGGGTTGACGCGAATCTCGACGTACAGGTCGCCGGCGGGCCCACCGTTGCGGCCGGCTTCGCCCTCGCCCGTCAGGCGGATGCGGTCGCCATCATCGACACCGGCCGGAACCTTGACCGAGAGTTTGCGCGTCTTGGCTACCCGTCCGCGACCATTACAGTCCTTGCAGGGGTTCTTGATGATGGTGCCCTGGCCCTTACAGTTCGGGCAGGTCTGCTGAATCGAAAAGAAGCCCTGTTGCACACGAACCTGGCCTACGCCGCCACAGGTCGGGCACTGCTCGGGCTCTGAGCCCGCCTCAGCGCCCGAACCGCTGCAGGACTCGCACTCGACCTGGGGCGGTACTTCGATAGTTACCGTATCGCCGGCGACGGCGCGCGCAA
>CAZFVT010000665.1:0-1576 GCA_964522355.1 uncultured Woeseiaceae bacterium
ACGCTTTTGCCAATCGAGCCGGTCCACCTTGTAAACGACGCCATCAATATCGTAGGCAAGCTGATCTCGACGCCGGCCGATGTCCGCGTAGAATTCCAGGCAGCCGGCAACGCCGTTGACCGTGCGTCGCTCCGGGCACACCTTCATGCCCCAGTCCTGCAGGGCCTGCAGAATCTCGCTGTGACTCCCTGGCAGCGCACCGCCCTCGTGGAAACCTACCGAATACGCATAGATGTCCAGCGGTCGCTGCGCCGTCAATCGAGGATCCACCTGCCGCAGGCTGCCTGCTGCAGCGTTTCTCGGGTTGACGAAAACCTTCTCGCCCTTCTCCAGCGCCTTCTTGTTGTAGGCATCAAAACCCGCACGAGGCATAAACACCTCGCCGCGAACCTCCAGCACGCGTGGATAGCCCTCGCCCAGAAGCTTCAGCGGGATTGATTCGATGGTTCGAACGTTGTGCGTAATGTCCTCGCCGCTGCTGCCGTCGCCTCGCGTGGCACCGCGTACCAGAACGCCGTCTTCGTACAGCAGGCTGACGGCCGCGCCGTCGAGCTTGGGCTCAGCCGCGTATTCCACGTCGGCGCCCTCCTCGAGTTCGAGGCGCGACAGCACGCGGCGGTGGAAGTCTTCAACCTCCTCTTCCGAGAAGGCGTTGTCGAGCGAGAGCATGGGCAAGCGGTGCTCGACCGTCTCAAACGCCGATATCGGTTCGGCGCCAACCCGCTGCGTCGGAGAATCTGCGGTGACGAGCTCCGGATGCCGGGCCTCGAGATCCTGCAGCTCCCGCATCATGCGGTCGTACTCGACGTCCGGGATTTCCGGTGCGTCGAGCGCGTGATACAGGTAGTTATTGTGTCGAATGTCGGCGCGAAGCTGTTCTATCCGCGCCGCGTCGGTTGCATCAGGGTTCTTGCCCATCGGCTGGATCCCGGCCGGTCAGGCCAGCCGGTTCTCGAGCTGGTACTGGATGATCTCTTCGCGCAGGTAGCGTTCGCGCTGAATGCTCAGGCTGCTGCCCGATTCGTCGAGCAGCTCGCCGCCAAGGGACTGCGTCAGCGTGCGAGATGCCGCCATCATCTGGTCGAAGGCCTCCGCGCCATCCATAGGGCCTGGCAGCACCATGAAGAGGCTGATACCGGGAATGGCCTGTTCGCGAATGTTCTCGAGCTCGAAACTGCCAGGCTCGACGAGGCTCGCCGCGCTGAAGACGACCGCATCCTCGTCGTTTCCGTCATAGCGATGGAAAATGCCAAACCGGCCGTGCCGCATGCCGATGCCGCGAAGACTAAGCACAAGCTGGTCGCCGGGAAATGGATTCTTGTCCTGGGAAATGATGCGCACGGTGACGATCTTCTGCGGCACCTCCTGAACGTCCGCTGCGCCTTCGGGGCGCCCGGCAACGTCTTCTATATCAATCTGCTCACCGGCCGGGTCAATGATGATCTCCGGCAGTTCCTGGGCTTCCGACGCTGCGGCGTTGTCGAAGCCGTCAACAGCGTCAGGTTCACCAAATGACGGTTCACGGCGGCTGCCGGGCGCTGCGAGCTCGTCGTCCACGCGCTCGCTGCTCTTTTCG
>CAZFVT010000666.1:0-1575 GCA_964522355.1 uncultured Woeseiaceae bacterium
TCAGCCGCAGATCATTCGCGAAATCCACGCGAAGTTTCTCGCGGCCGGCGCCGACATCGTCGAGACCAATACCTTCAACTCCAACGCGCCGTCCATGGCGGATTACGGCATGGAGTCGCTGGTCGGCGAGATCAATCGGGCGAGTGCCCGGCTCGCGCGCGAGGCCGCAGACCAGGCCGCCGCGGAAAGCGGACAGCCGCGCTATGTCGCCGGTGTGCTCGGGCCAACCAATCGCACCGCATCGATTTCTCCGGACGTCAACGATCCGGGCTTTCGCAACATCGACTTCGAAACCCTGGCTGCCACTTATCGCGAGGCGACCCTCGCGCTGATCGATGGCGGTGTCGATTTCATCATGATCGAAACGATCTTCGACACCCTGAACGCGAAGGCGGCCATCTTCGCCGTGCGTCGCGCCTTCGCCGAATGTGGAACGACCCTGCCGGTGATGATCTCGGGCACGATTACCGATGCGTCTGGACGAACGCTGTCCGGCCAGACGACTGAAGCGTTCTGGAACTCCCTGCGCCATGCTGAGCCTTTTATGATCGGCCTGAACTGTGCGCTTGGAGCGGCGGAACTTCGACCGTACGTTGCCGAGCTTTCGCGCGTCGCCGACACCCGAGTGAGTGCGCATCCAAATGCCGGCCTGCCGAATGAGTTCGGCGAATACGACGAGACCCCGGAGGACATGGCGGCCGTCATCGAGGAGTTCGCCGACAGCGGATTCCTGAACCTGGTCGGTGGCTGCTGCGGGACGACGCCTGATCACATTCGTGCGATTGCCGAAACGGTCAAGGGCAAGGCCTGTCGGGTCGTTCCGGACGTCCCCGTGCAGTGCCGACTGTCCGGTCTCGAGCCGCTCAACATTGCCCCGGACAGCCTGTTCGTAAACGTCGGTGAGCGTTGCAACGTCACCGGGTCTGCCGTGTTCCGGCGGCTGATCGAGAACGATGACTACGCCGAGGCCGTGCAGGTTGCGCGGCAGCAGGTCGAGAACGGCGCGCAGATTGTCGACGTCAACATGGACGAGGGCATGCTCGAATCCGAGGAGGCGATGATCACGTTCCTGAACCTCATCGCTTCCGAGCCGGACGTCGCTCGCGTCCCGGTCATGATCGACTCGTCAAAATGGTCGATCATCGAGGCGGGCCTGCGACGCGTGCAGGGCAAGGCCATCGTCAACTCCATCAGTCTCAAGGAGGGTGAGGAGCCTTTCATCGAGCAGGCCGGGCTGGCGCGAGACTACGGCGCTGCCGTCGTCGTCATGGCTTTCGATGAGCAGGGCCAGGCCGACACGATCGATCGCAAAGTCGAGATCTGCACGCGGTCCTACAGGATTCTGACCGAGACCGTTGGCCTGTCACCGGCGGATATCATCTTCGATCCGAACATTTTTGCGATAGCGACGGGCATCGAAGAGCATGCCAACTACGGTCTCGATTTCATCGAGGCCACGCGGCAGATCAAGGAAACCCTGCCGCATGCCATGGTCAGCGGCGGCGTCAGCAACGTGTCGTTCTCCTTCCGCGGCAACAACCCGGTGCGCGAAGCGATTCACTCGGTGTTCCTCTA
>CAZFVT010000667.1:0-1574 GCA_964522355.1 uncultured Woeseiaceae bacterium
ACGGAACAGGGCAAGATCGGCAGAATCTAGGATTCAGGCGATCGGTGACCGGCAATGCGTCCATGTTCAATGTCGGATAAATCGTTCACCTTGTCCGTTGGTGCGCAATCAGGGCGGAGCCGCGTCGACCTCTACCCGGCGCCACACCCAGTCGTAACGATCACCATTGCCCAGGCTAAAGCTGATCACCAGAAGGTCATCACGCAGCTCGTAGTTCAAACGCGACACGGTTCCGACCTCGCGCGGATTTTCCGACACGTCCCGATACCAGACGAGCTCCTGCCCATCAGCTTCATAGCGTCCGCTGTGAGCGTTCACGTCGAGCCAGTCCTCCAGGAACGCGATTTTTTCCGAATCGCTCATGGCGTCGACGCTTTCACCGTCGGCAAGTACCCGGCGGTCCTGATTCATGGTCATCATCGCATAGTGGCCATGCGCCATGATCAATAGCCCCTTACGATTGCCTCGCTCCGGCGAAAAGCCGGTCTCCACGTTGGCCAGCGAGACGCGCTCGTAGACGCCCTCGACGGCGCTGTCGGCCATCACCAGAGGAGCCGCAAGGCAGAGCGCTATTGCCATCATGTTTTTCATTCTGACGTATCCTCAAGTGTTGCTAGAAACCCGGTTACGTTCTCAAGAAAGGCGGCGGGCCGTTCAAGCTGCGGCAAATGGCCCGCGTCGTCAATCATTCGGAGCGTCGCACCTTCGATGTCCGCAACCAGGCGTTCGGCATTGGCCGGCGAGAACACGCGATCCTGCGCGCCCCAGACAATCAGCGTCGGCAAACGAATTTGCCGCATTTCCTCTTCGGTAAGGTCCCCACCCTCTCGAAGCATATCGCCGATGGCGCGCGCCGAGCGCAGCCACATGCTGAAGGCCTGCTCCGCCCACTCGGGCGTCACGAGCTCCGGATCCTGGACACGCCGCTTGAGAAAGTTACGGGTTGCCTCGATCGATGAACCGGTCGCAATGCGACGAAAGTTGATCATGCCTGCCGACAGGGGCGCAGACAGGTCGCGCTCAGGGTTGCGATAGCCGGCACCATCGACGAGTACCAGGGCCTTTATCCGGTCAGGGTGATGAAAGGCGGTATAGGTCGCGGCATTCGCGCCCATCGCATGCCCCATCAGAGTTACCTCTTCCAGCCCAAGCGCTTCGAGAAAGCCCGCCAGGAACTGTGCGAGCAGCGCGTTGTGGTACTGGGCTTCCGGTTTGTCAGAACCGTGGAAGCCGATGAAGTCGAGAGCAATCACCCGGTGCGATTCCGCCAGCGGTGCGATGACCGGCTGCCACTCATTGGTTCCGCCCCACAGGCCGTGCAGCAAGACGATGACGGGACCCTCTCCGGCCTCCGCGTAGTGAAGGTTGAAGCCGTAAACCGGTTGATCTCGTTCGATCAACTCGGCTGCAGCTGGCGGTTTCGCCCCAACAATGAGAAGGCCGAGCACTAACCATGCAATGCGTGCATACATTCTTTCGCCCCTCGCAACAGTACTGCACAAGTGTAACGCAGCCCGCAGGCCTGCCCATCCGGACCCCACACGAAGCGAGCCGCTTGCCTGCCCGGTCGCCTC
>CAZFVT010000668.1:0-1573 GCA_964522355.1 uncultured Woeseiaceae bacterium
GGCGAAATCATCGATGGTGTATTCCGCATTACCTTCGAGAATCGTGTTCGAGAGATAGGGTGAAAAGCCGGTGGCGAAAACGGTGTAGCCGTCATGCGGCTGGTCAAGAATGTAGTTGGCGGCCAGCAGGGTACCTGCGCCGCGCTTATTGATGACCTGCACCGGTTGGCCGATCGCCTCACCCAGATAGGTCGACACGGCGCGGGTCATGCGATCAGCGCTGCCGCCGACACCGAAGGCAACGACGATGGTTATCGGGCGCTCCGGGTAGTCGTCGGCCGGCGCAGCAACGGGTAACAGCAAGAGCAGCAGCAACACCCTCAGGCCCGTGGTTCTTACTGACACCTTCACTCCCTTTCCGAGGCGACCGGCTCGAGCCCGGTCGCCGCCACCGTGGCTGACACTTCCGTTGAGGAAATGTAATCGATCAGCCGCCGGGCATCATCCGGGTTGACCGCGCCGGTTGTGATACCTGTCGAGAAAACCGTGATCTTTTGATAAGCCCCCGGGATGGGCGCGACGAAGCTTGCACCGTCGATTGGCAGGATCTCGCTGATCTGCTGGAAGCCGATCTGCGCCTCGCCGCGAGCAACGACGCTGGCGACGCGTTCGCTGACGATGCGCCGGCTCTTCGGCTCAAGCGACTCCCAGAGCCCGAGTTGCGGAAACAGCACGGTCGACAGATAGGTACCGCTGGCGCTGGCGGAGTAAGCAATCGATTCGGCGTCGAGGAGCACCTGGCGAAAGGCCTCGGGCGTCGAGATGTCAGGGGCTTCGGAGCCTTCGCGCACCGCCATGCCGATGGACGAGCGGACCAGGTCGCGGCGTGAATCGCCTCGCACAAAGCCCTGCTCAGTTAGCCGATCAAGCGATGATCGGGACAGGATGACAACGTCGAATGCCTGACCATCCGCGAGCCTGACGGGTATTGAATCCGGCGCGCCACCGGAGGATGCACCATACTCGGTGTGGAGCCGGATGCCGGTCTCCGCCTCAAAGGCCGGGGCGAGCACGTTATAGGCGGCGGTGAATCCGCCGGAAGTCACCACCCGCAATTCGCGTGCGGCCTGAGCGCTGCCGCCGGATGCGTGCTGCGGGGCAGGCTTGCAGGCGGACGCTGTGCACAGGACCAGCACCCACAGGGTCAACCGTATCGACGTAGCCAGCCTCACTCTGCACCTACTCAGCGAACGGATCGGAAACGCGAGCACGACGTCCTTCACGGAACGAAGCGATCACGGGGACCAGCAGCGTTAGCAGAGTAATCGCCATGATGGTCGCCGTGATCGGGCGCTGCCACAGAAAGGCGAACGAACCATCCCATATCAGCAGTGCTCGGCGCAGGTTGTCTTCCAGCATGCCCCCGAGAATAAAGCCCAGCAGCAAGGGCGCCAGCGGATAGTCGAGAATGCGCACGACGACCGCAATCGCCCCGACGGCAACCATCATCGTCAGGTCGAGCGTGTTGAAGGAGACGAGGTACACGCCCATTAGCGAGAAGAAAAGGATAATGGGCGTGAGGAGCTGCCGCGGCACGCTCAGCAGCTTTGCGATGTAGGGTATGAGCGGCAGG
>CAZFVT010000669.1:0-1572 GCA_964522355.1 uncultured Woeseiaceae bacterium
ACATCTACACGATCGGCGCCAACCTCGCCGGTCTACCGGGCATATCCATTCCCTGCGGCTTCGCCGGTGACCTGCCCGTCGGCCTGCAGCTCGTCGGCCCGCATTTCTCCGAGGCCCGTTTGCTGCAGGTAGCGCACCAGTATCAGCAGGAAACCGATTTCCACACGCAGACGCCGGAGGCGTGGTCATGAGCGGCGGCTGGGAGGTCGTCATCGGGCTGGAGATTCATGCCCAGCTTGCCACGCGCAGCAAAATCTTCTCCGGCGCGTCGACCGCTTACGGCGCCGAGCCGAATACGCAGGCGTGCCTGGTCGACCTGGGGTATCCGGGCGTGCTGCCGGTGCTCAACGAAGAGGTCGTCCGCATGGCGGCGCTATTTGGCCTGGCGGTGAACGCCACGGTCGCGCGGCGCTCGGTGTTTGCTCGCAAGAACTACTTCTACCCGGATCTGCCGAAGGGCTACCAGAGCAGCCAGTACGAGCTGCCTATCGTGCAGGGCGGCGAGCTGATGATCTCGGTCGACGGCGAGGCGCCGAAACGCATTGGCATCACGCGCGCGCACCTGGAGGAAGACGCCGGAAAATCCGTGCACGAGGGATTCGACCAGAACTCTGGCATAGATCTCAACCGAGCCGGCACGCCGCTCCTGGAAATCGTCTCCGAGCCCGATTTGCGGTCGGCGAAAGAGGCCGTGGCCTACATGCGCAAGATGCACGCCATCGTGCGCTACCTGGGCATCTCCGATGGCAACATGCAGGAAGGCTCCTTCCGCTGTGACGCGAATGTGAGCGTGCGCCCGACCGGTCAGGAGGAGCTGGGCACCCGCACCGAGCTCAAGAACCTGAACTCATTCCGCTTCATCGAAAAAGCCATCAATTTCGAGATCGAGCGACAGATTGATCTCATCGAAGACGGTGGTGAGGTCGTCCAGGAAACCCGTCTCTACGATGCGGACAAGGACGAGACGCGTTCCATGCGCAGCAAGGAAGAGGCGAACGACTATCGTTACTTCCCTGATCCCGACCTGCTGCCCGTGATCCTCGGCGACGACTACATCGCGGGCGTCGCGCGAACCTTGCCCGAGCTGCCCGATCAAAAACGTGAACGCTTTATAAAAGAGTATGAGCTGAGGGAGGCCGATGCTGACGTGCTGACCATCAGCCGTGCACTGGCCGACTACTTTGAAGCCGCGGCCGCTGCCACCTCGGCTGCGCCGCAGACCGTCGCCAACTGGGTCGTCGGTGACCTCACCGGCGCGCTTAACAAAAGCGGTTTGGAAATCACCGACTCCCCGGTTGCTGCAGAAGCGCTGGCCCAGCTGCTCGACCGTATCGCTGATGACACCATCTCCGGAAAGATTGCCAAGGATGTGTTCGAGGCCATGTGGCAGGGCGAAGGCGGCGCTGACGCAATTATTGAATCGCGTGGCCTGAAGCAGATCACCGATACCGGCGCGATCGATGCCATCGTCGAAAAGGTCATCGAAGCGAACCCTTCGCAGGTCGCGGAATACAAGGCCGGGAAGGACAAGCTGATCGGCTTCTTCGTGGGCCAGGTTATGAAGGAAACCCA
>CAZFVT010000670.1:0-1554 GCA_964522355.1 uncultured Woeseiaceae bacterium
GGCCTGCAAGGTGGCCTCGACGTCTTCCGCCATCGACGCCCGCACCGTGTAGAGCTGCAGTCCCGCCTTTCTCGCAGCCTGCGCCTGCGCTTCTCCAGGCAGTCCTGCCGCAGCCACGAAGCCGGCAGCGCCCGCTGCGGTCAGCCATTGTCGTCGATTGATCTCTGTAGCTTTCATGATGAATCCCCCTCGATGGGCCAGCGGGCCTCCGTTGAGTCTAGCGAAGTAGCCGGACGAATGCCTTTCCGGTCAGGCTTATCGGCCGTGATAGAGTGGCCGACAGGCGACCTCGGGGCGGTCGCCGCACAACCATTCGTCAGGACAAGAACATGAATAACGCGATTGGTGCGCGACTCGGCGCAATGATGTTCCTGCAGTTTTTTGTCTGGGGCGCCTGGTACGTCACGATCGGCAACTTCATGGCGGCTGAAGGCATGGCGGACCTGACGCACTGGCCATACACGGTTAACCCGGTGGCGGCGATTGTCGCGCCGTTTTTCCTTGGCCTGGTGGCGGATCGGTTCTTCGCCACGGAAAGGGTGCTAGGCACCCTGCATCTGCTCGGTGCAGGGGTCATGTTCGCCGTCCCCCAGGCGGTGGGATCGCCCACGACCTTCGTCCTGCTCCTACTGCTGTACAACCTCTGCTATATGCCGACCCTGGGCCTCGCCAACTCGCTGGCGTTTCACAACATCGATGACCAGGAGTCACAGTTCCCGCTGATTCGCGTATTCGGCACTATTGGCTGGATTGCTGCCGGCCTCTTCATTGGCTTTGTGCTGGGTGTTTTCTCCGGCGACGAGCTGCCCGATCGAACGCCGCTGCCTTTGTACACTGCGGCCGTCGCCAGCCTGGTACTGGGCATCTATAGCTTCACCTTGCCGCACACGCCGCCGCCGGGAGCGGGTGAAGCGGTGTCGGTCAAGAGCATTCTCGGCGTCGACGCGCTGAGGCAGCTCGGCAGCCGGCCTTTCTATGTCTTCATCAGCTGCTCGCTGTTGATCTGCATACCGCTTGCGGCCTACTACAACTTCGCGCCGATCTATGCGGCAAACGCCGTTTACGACCAGGGCGTCAGCAACGCCGTGACGGCGGCGCTGCCGAATCCGTCATCTCTCATGTCGCTCGGGCAAATGTCGGAAGTGTTCTTCATGCTGCTGATGCCGTTCTTCTTCGCGAGGCTCGGCGTCAAGACGATGCTCGCCATCGGCATGGGGGCCTGGGTGCTGCGTTATGCGCTGCTGGCGCTGGGCGCGCCGGATGCGGTGTTCTGGACGGTTGCAGTGGGCATCCTGCTGCACGGCATCTGCTACGACTTTTTCTTCGTCACCGGGCAGATCTATGTCGATAAGAAATGCACGCCGGCGGTTCGCGGACAGGCGCAGGGCTTCCTCGTCTTCGTGACCTATGGTGTCGGCATGTTCATTGGCGCACAGGTGGCCGGCATTCTTTTCAACAGCTTCCTTGGTGATGCCGGTGCGCTGACGCTCGAGCTCTGGCAGCAGTTCTGGCTGGTCCCTGCGGTCTTCGCTATGGCCATACTGCTTCTGTTCA
>CAZFVT010000671.1:0-1539 GCA_964522355.1 uncultured Woeseiaceae bacterium
CTACTGGCCGTACGCGACCACCGTGTTCAATTACGTGCGTCGCTCAATGCCATACACGCAGCCAATGTCACTGACCAACGACGAGTATTACGCGATCACTGCGTTCCTGTTGAACAAGAACGACATCATTGCCGCGGACACTGTCCTCGACAGCTCGTCGCTGCCGGAGGTTGTCATGCCGAATCGTGATGGCTTTGTGAACTCCTATCCCAGCATTCCGGCTGAGTACGACTACCTCGATTAGCTTGTCGTTGGGGCCGGGCCCCGGGAATGACGAATCCGAGCATTGAACATTGAGCATTGAACAATGGGCCGCGATCGCCGAGATTATCGGCGGCGTCGCTGTCCTGGTATCGCTCATTTACGTGGCCTATGAGGTCCGGCAAAACACCCGGCAGCTGGAGATGAACCTCGCTGCCGAGCGGCTGATGGCTTTCGAGCGCACCGCGCAGGTCAGTAACGACATGCGCGAGCTGCTCGTCACCAACGCGGAAGTGGCGACCCTGTTCCGTCGCGGGCTCGCATCCTACGACGATCTGAAGGGTCTTGAGCGGTTTCGCGTCAACATGCTGTTTCGCAACCTGTTCTCGCAATTCCAGTCGTCGCATGTGCGACACATTACCTGGGACGGTGAGGACGAGATGCTGCGAGGCCAGGAGTCCTTCATGGATGGACTCCTGAGAAACCAGGGCATCCTGGAATGGTTGAGTGCCGAATCCATGGACTGGCACCCGGCGTTCCGACGCTTCGTCGACGAGCGCGTGGCCACCGTTGCCGAAGCGCCCGCGGAACGTCCCCTGCCCTGAGACTGCTAGGGGTTCGCGAGCGTTGCCGTCAGCCAGCGATTCATCCGCGTTTCCAACACGCTCAACGGCAGCGCACCGCCGGCCAGCAGCGCGTCGTGGAACTCGCGAATGTCGAAGCGTTCACCCAGCGTCTGCTCGGCTTTGCTGCGAATCTCGAAAATTTTCAGCTGGCCGATCTTGTAGGCGAGGGCCTGCCCGGGCCAGCCAATGTAGCGATCGATCTCGTTGATGATATCGGCCTCGGTCTTCGCCGCATTGTCACGGAAAAAATCGATGGCCTGGTCGCGTGTCCAGCCCTTGTAGTGCATGCCGGTATCAACCACGAGGCGAACCGCCCGCCACATCTCGTAGGTCAGCGCGCCGAAGCGCGAATAGGGGTCCTGGTAGAGGCCGAGATCGTAGCCAAGGCTCTCGCTGTACAGGCCCCAACCCTCGGTAAACGCGGTGAATCCCGAGTAGCGCCGGAAGTCCGGCATGTCGGGTAGCTCCATCTGAATGGCAATCTGCAGGTGGTGTCCGGGCACGGCTTCATGAACTGAAAGGACTTCCATTTCATACCTGGGACGCACTTCCGGACGATACAGGTTGACGTAGTAGTAGCCCGGTCGGCTGCCGTCGGCGGCCGGGCGCTGGTAGTAGGCGGTCGTCGTGTCTGGTGCAATGCTGTCCGGGATCGGTCGCAGGCCGTAGGGCATCCGTGGCAGCCGGCCGAACAGGCGAACGAGTTCGGGAT
>CAZFVT010000672.1:0-1534 GCA_964522355.1 uncultured Woeseiaceae bacterium
GTTTCATTCTCGAAGAAGGCTTTCCGCTCGACGAGCTGGACCGGATCGTGGCCAGCATGGCGCGCGCCGCGAGCGCGGCGAACGTACCGGTTGTCACCGGCGACACCAAGGTCGTCGAGCGCGGCAAGGGCGACGGCGTGTTCATCACCACGACGGGCATAGGCGTCGTGCCGGAAGGCGTGACGATTTCGGGCGACCGAGCCGCTCCGGGTGATGCCATCCTGATCAACGGCAGCATGGGTGACCACGGGGTCACGATCATGTCGAGCCGCGAGAACCTCGAGTTCGAAACCAGCATCGAAAGCGATTCGGCGGCCCTGCACGACATGGTCGCCGCCATGGTGGCGACGGGCGCAGACATCCACTGCCTGCGCGACCCGACCCGCGGCGGACTGGCGACAACGCTCAACGAACTCGCCCAGCAGTCTGGCAACGGCATGCTGCTGGATGAAGACCGCATTCCGGTCAAACCGGCGGTTGACGCAGCCTGCGAACTTTTGGGTCTCGACCCGCTGTACGTGGCCAACGAAGGCAAGCTCGTCTGCGTCTGTGCGGCAGAAGACGCGGACCGGCTGCTGGACGTCATGCGACAGCACCCGAAAGGCGCTGAGGCTGCACGCATCGGTGAGGTGGTCGACGACCCGCACGGCTTGGTGCCAATGGAAACGAGCGTCGGCGGGCGCCGCGTCCTCGACTGGATGACCGGCGAGCAGCTGCCGCGAATCTGCTAGGGCGAAGGCCGGTATTGACGATGCGCATCCTGTTCCTGACACATTCTTTTAACAGCCTGACCCAGCGTCTGTTCGTCGCACTTCGAGAGCAGGGACATGAGGTGTCCGTCGAGTTCGACATCAACGACGCCGTCAGTATCGAAGCCGTCGACCTGCACTCGCCGGATCTCATCATCGCTCCGTTCCTGAAACGCGCCATTCCGGCGGCGATCTGGCGGCAACACGTTTGCCTGGTCGTCCATCCCGGCGTCGTCGGCGACCGCGGACCGTCCGCTCTCGACTGGGCCATTCTCCGCGGCGAAGAGCAGTGGGGCGTGACCGTGCTGCAGGCAAACGCCGTTATGGACGGCGGCGATGTGTGGGCGCACGCCGAGTTCCCGATGCGAGAGGCAAGCAAGGCAAGCCTCTATCGCAGCGAGGTTGCCGATGCAGCGGTGGCCGCCGTGACGACAGCGGTCGAGCGCTTCGGCAGCGGCGAGTTCCGGCCGACTCCGTTGGCAGACATGCCGAATCCGTTGCCGGGCTGTGAACGCCCGTTGCTCCGCCAGCAGGACCGGCGTATCGACTGGGCCGCCGACTCCACGGCGACCGTGCTCAGAAAGATCCGTAGCGCAGACGGGTTTCCGGGCCTCGCTGACGAGGTCTTCGGGCGTCGGCTCTACCTGTTTGACGCTCGTCCTGCGAGCGGGCTTTCAGGTACACCGGGGGAGCTCCTGGCGCGCGCTGGCGGCGCCGTCGCGGTGGCAACGCGGGACGGCGCGGTATGGCTCGGGCAGCTCCGCGATCCGGACTCAGACCATCCG
>CAZFVT010000673.1:0-1533 GCA_964522355.1 uncultured Woeseiaceae bacterium
GGGGGCGTCGAAAAGACGATCTGGTTCAGCAGACGTGACAGGGTCGAAGCCCGAAACGGCCTGAAGCCCGTCAGCAGTTCATACATCACCGCACCCAGGGAATACAGATCGGCCGCCGGTGTAATTTCAGCGGACTGAATCTGTTCCGGCGACATGTAGCTCGGCGAGCCGGCAATGCCCTCGATACGGGAGATGTCCGAGTCGCTGACAATCGCAATACCGAAATCGATGATGCGGACGTCGTTATCCGTGGTCAGCATCACGTTGCTGGGTTTAATGTCGCGGTGGATGACGCCCCGGCCGTGCGCGTAGTGCAGGGCCTTGGCGCACTTGTAGATGATCTCGACGACGTCGTCGATTCTCAGCAGGTTGTCGGGCTTGCAATAGGCCGCGAGGGTACGCGCGCCCTGAATGTACTCGGTGACGACGTAGTACTTGCCGTCTTCCTCACCGGCATCGTAGATCGGCATGATGTTCGGATGCTGCAGCATGCCGACCATGTGCGCCTCGTTGAAAAACATCTTCCTCGAGACACGCGCTCGATCCGCGTCGACGCTTTCATCGCTGTTGTAGACCTTGATGGCAACGTCGCGGCGGTAGTACGGATCGTGAGACAGGTACACCATCCCGGTACTGCCCTTACCAACCTTGTTGATAATGACGTACTTGCCGATCTTCTCAGGGACATCACTGCCCTGACGCAGTTCGGTGATGTTTTGAACCATATTTCACTAACCCGCTGGCACCTGCATGGTCTGGGCCAAAGCCAGTAAACATGCGGCGTATAGACCTGCTACGAGGTCGTCCAGCATAATTCCCGCGCCTCCGGTCATTCTGTGATCCAGGTCGCTAATCGGCCAGGGTTTCCAGATGTCGAACAGGCGAAACAGCAGGAATCCGGCCAGCCACCAGGCCGGGTGAACCGGCAGCCAGAACAGCACGAGATACATGGCGGCGATCTCGTCCCAGACGATGCCGGAATGATCGTGCACGCCGATTCGCCGGGCGCTTTCACCGCAGATCCAGAAACCGCTGACGACCAGGACCAGGCCGATTGCGAGCTGCATGGGCAGGGACAGCGGCAGTGCCAGCCAGGCCAGCACCACGCCCAGCACGGACCCCACCGTGCCCGGTGCCACCGGCGACAGACCGGTGCCGAGGCCAAAGGCGAGCCAGTGTACGGGGTCGCGCAGTACCGCCCGGACGAGTTCCTTTTGCGTCATGCTCACGGCGCCTCCGAGAAGTGATCAAAGCCCGCCGGCGGAGCTTCGTAGCGGACACCAGCGCGCTCGCAGCTGACGCCACTGCCGTCGGTGATCCGGCCGATCCGAGTGATGGCAACGTCCGTCTCCTCGGCGAGCGCCAGTACGGATTGCGCTCGGTCCTCCGGTGCCGTGAAACACAGCTCATAATCATCGCCACCGCCGAGCGCCAGTGCGATGGCGTCATCCGGATAGGCCGACAGCAGCTCATCACTTAAGGGAAGCAGGTCGATATCCAGCTCGGCGGCTACGCCGCTGGCAGCGGCCAGCT
>CAZFVT010000674.1:0-1532 GCA_964522355.1 uncultured Woeseiaceae bacterium
CTGAGGAGTAATACGAAGCGATCGGGTCGATACGCTCAACCGGTACGTCAGTGCCGTTCGTAAGCACCGCACCCGTATTGAACAGGTCGCGCCATGGCTGCGATGTAGCTTCAGCCCGCTCGTCGCCAAGCCGGGTGGGAATCCACGGCCCGTCCGACGTGCCGTGAACCGCCTGGATAGCTGCGATGACGCCAAGCTCACCGAAGCGCGGCACGTCTAGCGGGTCGATGTGCTGGGCATGCTCCATACGCCAGCGCAGCTCGGTGCCGTCAACCTCCATGCGGTCCCAGACCTGTTCGTACAGGTCGAGGATCTCGCGGTTGGCACGATCGCCGATGGCGTGGGTGTTGACCTGGTAGCCGTGCTGCACGGCGAGCTCCGAGGTGCGTTCGATGTCCTCAAGGGTTTCAAGGACCAGACCGTCGGTTTCCGGCAGGTCGGTGTAGGGCTCCAGCAGCCAGGCACCGTGGGCGCCCAGCGCTCCGTCCACCTGGCGCTTGATGGAGCGCACCGTCAGGAAGTCATTGCCTTCCGCGACCATCTTGTACTGCGGCAGGGCCGTTTCCATGATCTCGTTCGGCACGCGACGCATCATGACGTAGAGACGAACGTCGAGTTCGCCTTCCTCTTCGAGCTTCTTGAAGAAATCGATCGTTTCGAGCGATGAGCCGGCGTCGTGGAACGAGGTTACGCCGTTGGCGAGCGCCTCTTCAGCGGCCAGCCTGACGCGTTCGCGCAGCAGGTTGTCGGTCTGCTCCGGCGTTAGCTGACCTTCATAAACCGCCTGCGCCTCGTTGATCAATCGCTGGGCAGTCTCGCGCATCAGACCGGTGGCCCGGCCGCTGGCATCCCTGACGATCGTGCCCCCCGGCGGATCGGCCGTGTCGGCGGTGACGCCGGCGATCGCCAGCGCCGCATCGTTCCAGAACGCCGCGTGGCCGCTGGCATGACCCAGGATGACCGGGTTGTCCGGCGACACTTCATTAAGCGTCTGGTTGACCGGGACACCGTCGACCGCATCATCCGGCACGCTGCTCCATTTGTCCTGATGCCAGCCGCGCCCGAAAATCCACTCGCCGGGCGCCGATTTGTCGACGGCCGCAGACACCATGCTGACGATCTCGGCCCAGTCTTCGACGTCGTTCAGGTCAAGAATCTGTTTTGAGCGGCCAAGGCTCAGGTAGTGACCGTGGCCCTCGATGAAACCGGGCATAACGAAACGCCCGTTCAGTTCCACAACTTCGGTTTCCGGACCGATGTAGGCGGAAATCTCCTGGTCGTTACCGACCGCCGTCACCTGGTAGCCGGTCACCGCCATCGCCTCGACGACGCCGAGCGTCTCGTCAACGGTTTCGATGACGCCGCCGCGCAGTACGAGGTCGGCGGGCGCGACTTCCGGGCCGGCGCTCGTTGCCTCCGGTGCCGAATCGCCGCCGCAGCCGGCAAGTATCAGGCTCGCACACGCCGCGAGCGCCATATTCCTTGGTGTTATGCCCATGATCCTCCCCTCTCAATGGGTAAAGCCCTTGAAC
>CAZFVT010000675.1:0-206 GCA_964522355.1 uncultured Woeseiaceae bacterium
ATGTTGGCCGAGCTCGGGACCTTGAGCAATTGGGCCAACCGATAGAGATTGCGCGCAATGCTCGCGGCCGGATGATCCCGCGACAGGAGAGCGCGCAATTCCGGGGCGGCAGTGCCCAGGGCTGCAACCTCGTCGTCGTTCAGTTCGCCCACGACGACTTGGCAGGGCGTACCCAACTTCGCGAGCGCGTCCTCGGCGACCCAGCC
>CAZFVT010000675.1:230-1532 GCA_964522355.1 uncultured Woeseiaceae bacterium
CTCGCGCAGCAAGTCATTCACTGTGCGGCGGCGCTCGACGGACGTGAACATCTCGAGGCCGTCAATGAACAAGCCCCCGCCGCCACCGGCCGCCAGGTCCCACAAGAAGTTCTTGGCGGTCCCGGGCATTTCGAGACGTTGAGCGAGCGCCGACCATCCACCATCGGGCGTGTTTACGGGATCAAGGACGATGACATGGCCCTCACGGCCTATCCGCTCGGCAAGATGTCTCAAGACCCAGGATTTGCCCACGCCCGGTTTGCCGGTGATCTCGATTAAGCGATGCTCGTCGCGCGCATTTTCGAGAGCGGCAAGCGCACCGAGGCGGGGGAGATTGACACCACCGACCGTGGACCCAATCTCCATGAGTGCGTGGCGGGACATTTCCGCCAGTTTGGCGCGAGCGAGCGCGAAACTCTGACTGCTTGCGAGGTGAAAGCCACGCGTCGTAAGTCTCTCGATGAGCACTTGGCGCGTAATCGAGCCACCGGCCTTACCCGTCTCGATCACAATCTCGATGAGATTGCTCCATAGTGCCTCTGCACGTGTCGCATCTTCCGGCGCGAGGACCTGACGCGCCAGTGTCAGGGCATGGGCCTTCGCCTCCGGTGCAGCAGACTCGAAATCGAATTCGAGGATCATGAACCTGCGGATTATGGCCCAGACGGCTTCGTCCTCGTCCGCCACTCCGTGAGCCACAAGATTGCTGCGGAACGCTTTGGCGAAACTGCGCATCTCCTCGCTGGCGACACCTGGGAGGGCTAAGCGAGCGAAAAATTGAACGCCGCTTGCCGCTCTATGCGCCCATTCGAGCACGTCCTGATAGGGGCCAGAGATAGAATAGCTGGTTCGCTGGGTCGCAACCGCCAGTAAATGGCGGTCCGTCGGCTTCTGAGCGGGATTGCTACGCACGATCTGTTCGCAGACGACCTTAAAGATAGGGTCTTTGGGCGAAAAGCGGATTGTGCGTTTCGACTGGATCTCGAGAAGCGCAGTGCCTTTGTCCGAAACACAGTGCACGATCAGGTCATCGAGGGCATAGCCTTCATTTTCGCCCTGAAGCTGCACCCGCTCGATCCTGGCATTGGGGAGGCCGCGCGCGTCGCTGCCAGCGAGCATCTGCAGGAGATAATAGGCGCCAAGCTGGCCCTCAATATAGGTGCCGGCGCCCCCGCGCCCGACCGGACTGGAGCCTTTCATTTCGGAACTTGTGCTTTCCTCGGGGGAAGGACTCATCGCGTCGGTCGTCTTCAAATCAATGCTGCAGTTGATCTACGCGGTAGCGTAGAATTCGAACACTTT
>CAZFVT010000676.1:0-1423 GCA_964522355.1 uncultured Woeseiaceae bacterium
AAGCCGGCCACGAAGGTCGTCAAGGTTCGCGCACTCAAAGGTCTGAAAGACATGGTGTGAAGCCGGTCTACAGCAGACTGCGAAAAAGCCGGGCCTTCGAGCCCGGCTTTTTTTTGCTCACGCGGCGTTGGCCCGATTTACAAACGCCTCTACCGTGTCCCGCAGGCGAACCAGCTGGCCGTGGAAGTAGTGACTGGTCTCCGGAAACACCACCAGCTCCGGGCCGGGGTCAAGGCCATCGACCCATTGGATGGATTCATCGATGGGAATCAGCTCATCCGCTTCCGCGTGAACGATGAGCCAGGGGCAGCTCGGCTGATGTTCGAGTTTCCCGGCGAAACGATGTGCGGCTGGCGCAATGGAAACGAGCCCATTGGCTTTGGCTTCCTCAGCAATTCGAATCGCCATGGCCGCTCCAAAGGAAAACCCGGCCAGCCAGAGCGGCACGTCCGGAAAGCGACGCCTGGCCTCGTTGACAGCCGCGAGCGCGTCCTTCGCTTCACCGACGCCGTCGGCAAACTCCCCGTCGCTGCTGCCGATGCCGCGAAAGTTGAAGCGTAGCGCGGCGAAGTCCAGCTTGAGGAACGATCGCGCCAGCGTATGCGCGACCTTGTTCTGCATCGTGCCGCCGTGCTGTGGATGAGGGTGGCAAACGACGGTCACGCCCACGGGTCTTGTCTCGGGCACTTCGAGCAGGGCTTCGAGATTTCCTGCTGGGCCCGTGAAGGAGAATTTCTCAACTGTCGGCGGTTTGGGCATCCGGTTTTTCCCTGTTGACTTCCCGCGGCAGCGAGAAGGTGACGATGGTAGTTCCTGCATCGGGTTTGAGCTTGGTCTCAGCCGCGATGAAATCGGCATTGCCGCTCTCGTCAATGGTGAGTATCTGCAGAGCCCCTTCGGGCAGGTCGCGGCTGAACGTTTCGTAATCGTATTCTTCGGTGATCCGGGTTTTTGAGAAGGTCCAGCCGCGCACCGTGTGTCGCCACAGACGCTCGAAGTAGGCCTCATTGTCGAAAGCCAGGCCGCCACGTCGAGGCCTTGCGAGCGCCCGCGGATCCTCCTCGGTATCGCCGTCGCCTACCGACCCTATCGCCAGCTGCAGGACTCGCTGCTGTCCAATCTCGGGAGCCAGGGCCGTACAGACGAGCGCGTTGTAGGCATCGTTACTCGTCGCCGCAAGCACGGTGCGAATGTGCGCAATCTCCAGCGACTCTTCGGCAAACTCAGAGAGAATCTCGCCGTAAAAGACGGGGATTCCGGCGAGACGTGCCGAACGAAGGTTGTGCCAGGACGTGTCGGCCAGCAGAACGTTGACGTCCAGCGCCTTCAGCGTCTGAGCCAGCTCAATTGTCCAGGGCGACGCGCCGACAATCAGGACACCATCGCGTTGGCGAGATGCCAATCCCAGCCGCTCTGACAGCCA
>CAZFVT010000676.1:1445-1526 GCA_964522355.1 uncultured Woeseiaceae bacterium
AGCGTCAGCCCGTGACTGAATACGGTCGCGAAAATGATGGCAAAGACCAGCGGCAGCAGCACTTCCGCCGAGTAACCCGCC
>CAZFVT010000677.1:0-1525 GCA_964522355.1 uncultured Woeseiaceae bacterium
TATTCGCATCTGCGTGGGCTACGAAATTGACGGTGAGCCGATTGCCGGGCTGCCGGTGCTGGTTGACCGGATCGCCGACTGCCAGCCGGTTTACGAAGACATGCCCGGCTGGACGGAATCGACCGTCGGCGTGACGGACTACGAGGGCCTCCCCGAAAACGCTCGCCAGTACCTGGCGCGCATCGAGGAGCTCGTTGGCGTGCCGCTCGACATCATCTCGACAGGCCCGGATCGCGCCCAGACGATCATCAAACAGAATCCTTTCGACTAGCGACGGGCAGGCAATGGTCCTGAACGCGCCCGCATTGCCATGACCGATGGCCTGATCTTCAAGGCGGGCCGGGAAGCGTATCGAAGCCTTCGTGCCGATGGCTTCGCCGCCAGCCGTATCGGCAGCGTCGTCGGCGCGTCCGGCGGTGCCAAGTGGCTGGTCCTGAGCCATCTCGACCGGGTCATCGTCAGTCGCCTGCTGCCAGAGTTCGAGGGACCGGTGCACACTCTGGGGTCCTCGATCGGCGCCTGGCGATTCACCTGTTATGGGCGGCGCGACCCGCTGGCGGCCGTCGAGGCGTTCGAACGCGCCTATCTTGAACAGACTTACTCCGAGAAGCCGACCGTTCAGGAGATCACCGATACCAGCCGGCGCATCCTTACCGGCCTTCTGGGTGAAACGGGTGTTGAGGAAATCCTGACCCATCCGGTACTCCGAAGCCACATCATGACGGTTCGCGCACGCCACGTGACGGGCTCGGAGCGGCCCTGGCTGCAGGGCACCGGGCTGGCCATGGCGATGACCGCGAACGCGGTGTCACGCCGGGCGCTCGGTGCATTTTTTGCGCGGGCGCTGTTTTCCGATCCGCGCGGTGAGTCGCCGTTCGCGCGCGCTCGTGGCTTCCCTATGGACATCGCGGATCTTTCGCCGGGCAATCTGGTGGATGCCGTCATGGCCTCCGGGGCGATACCCATGGTGCTGTCAGGGGTAAGGAACATCGAAGGTGCACCTCGGGGCACGTATCGCGACGGCGGCATCATCGACTACCATCTGGACCTTCCGACGTCAGTCGATGGCAGGCTGACCCTATACCCGCACTTTTTTGATTGGCTGAAGCCCGGCTGGTTCGACAAGCAGCTGCGCTGGCGCAACGTTGACCCGGCACATTTCGAGAACACGCTGCTGATCTGCCCATCGCCTGAGTTCATTGCCGCGCTGCCCGGTGGCAAGGTGCCTGATCGCAAGGACTTCGTTACCCTGAGCCCGGAAGAGCGAGTCAGTGCCTGGACGAAGGTGCTTGCGGCTTGTGAAAGACTCGCCGAGGAACTCAACGACGTTCTTGACGGCGATCGGCTGCCGGCGCGACTGCAACCCTTGTGATAGGCTCTGCCGCGGTCGCGCTGTGCCTCCTGAGCGAGTAACAGGCAGCGACCATAGAACGACGACGTGAACCAGCAGGGCCGGGGTATGCCAGACAACGCCACTAGCACAGCTTCGAATTCGCAGTATCCCGAGCTCACCTGGGTTGCCGTC
>CAZFVT010000678.1:0-1525 GCA_964522355.1 uncultured Woeseiaceae bacterium
CAGCCAGATGGAAAGCAGCGCGACGCCTGGCAAAGCGATGAGCCACTCCGGCCGCAGGAAATGGAACTCAGCCAGCATGACGACGATCCGACTGCCAGGCGGCGAAACGTGCCGGCAGGTTAAGCATGGAAAGCGCGTTCAGGAGCGCCATGAGTGCCACCAGTGCGAAGGCACCGGTTAGCGGCAGGTAGTAGAGAGACTTGACCGGCCGGAAACCCGCTTCGGGCTCGGCGACCGGTTCCATTTCATCGAGCAGCCGATAGATGTCCTGCAGCCCGGCGGTGTCCTTGGCGCGGAAGTAGCGTCCGCCGGTTTGCTCGGCGATGCTGGTCAGGGTTTCCTCGTCGAGGTCGGCAGAAGGGTTGACCCGCCGCATGCCGCCGGTAATCGACGAGACCACCATCTGTTCGGCGCCGATGCCAATGGTGTAGATCCTCAGGCCGATCTGCTGGGCGAGATCCGCCGCCTTCAGCGGGTCGACCTGCCCGGCCGTATTCGCGCCGTCGGTCAGCAGCACCAGGATCTGTTCGGCACCCTCAGCACCCTGGGTGTGAATGCGTTTGACCGCAAGCGTAATCGCGTCGCCGATTGCCGTTTTTTCGCCGGCCAGGCCAATAAAGGCTTCGAGCAGCAGGGATCGAACGGTCTCCCGGTCAAGCGTTAATGGCACCTGCAGGTAGGCCCGCTCGCCGAACAGAATCAGGCCGATTCGGTCGCCTTCGCGACGGCTGATAAAGTCGCTCGCAACCGCCTTGGTTGCCGTCAGACGATCGACTCGCCGTCCGGCGAGCTCGAAGTCCTTGGCATCCATGCTGCCGGAGAGATCGACGGCCAGCATCAGGTTTCTTCCCGAGACCGGCACGTCGTGCTCATCGCCGATGTACTCGGGACGCGCGCTCGCAAGAACCAGCAGTATCCAGGCGGCTATGGCCAGCCACAGGCGCCAGTTCAGCAGCTGCTCGGCATCCGAGCGACCGCTGAGCACGGAGAACCCCTGGAAGCTCGGCACCTTCAGGCCGGCGTCCTGTGCGCCGGAGGCGGGCTCCATTAATTTTCGGATCAGGAGCGGCAAAGGCAGCGCCAGCAACATCCACGGCCAGGCGAGCGAATACATCAGGTCGCCCCCTCGGTCAGCGGTGTCTTCAGACGCAGTCGAACGGCCTCGATGAGATCGTCAGCCGCCGCGTCGTCATCGGCGGCCTGGCGCTGATAGGGCAGCGAGCCAATCAGGCGGCCTGCACCTTCGGCAAACACCGGCGATTCGAGACCCTGATCGAGCCATTGGAGCCAGGCGTCGCCGGTGAGTCCAGCGACAACGTGGCGAGGCGCATAGGCGAGCAGCCCGCGCCGCAGCAGCTCAGACAGGTCTTTTGCCAGCTGCTGCAGGTCGTTCGACTGCGCATAGCGCTGGCCGATCCAGTTGAGCTCGCGCAGGGCGATACGTCGCGCGCGATTGGCGCGCCACAGCAGGAACTTCTGCCAGCAGAACCAAAGGACCAGCGCAGTGGCGATGGCCACGATGACC
>CAZFVT010000679.1:0-1523 GCA_964522355.1 uncultured Woeseiaceae bacterium
TTCGAAGGCCCGATGATGTCGATCAAGACCGTGAACGCGCTGTCGCACTACACGGACTGGACCATCGGCCACGTGCACTCCGGCGCGCTCGGTTGGGTCGCGATGATGACGATCGGCACGATGTACTGCCTGATCCCGCGACTCTGGGGCAAGGAGTCCATGTACTCGACCAAGCTGATCGACGTGCACTTCTGGACATCGACCATCGGCGTCGTTCTTTACGCCGTCTCCATGTGGATCTCCGGTATCACCCAGGGTCTCATGTGGCGCGCGTTCAATGACGACGGAACGCTGACCTACTCGTTCATCGAATCCGTCAAGTTCACCTACCCCTACTACGGTCTGCGACTGCTGGGTGGCCTGGTGTTCTTCTCCGGCATGCTGGTCATGGTCTACAACGTCTGGAAGACGGTTGCGGATACGAAGCCTGCACCGCAGCCCGTCATTCAGCCAGCGTAGGGGATCAGGGATGAAACACGAAACCGTTGAAAAGAACATTAACCTGATGGCCGTGCTGATTGTCATTGTCATCAGCATCGGCGGACTGATCGAGATCATTCCGCTCATGGCCAGCGCGTCGGTGACCGAGCCTTATGAGGGCATAGAGCCCTACCCGCCGCTGCAGCTTGCCGGTCGCGACATTTACGTTCGCGAAGGGTGCTATGGCTGCCACTCGCAGATGATCCGCCCCTTCCGCAGCGAAACGGAACGGTACGGCCCGTACTCGGTCGCCGGAGAGTCGGTCTACGACCGGCCGTTCCAGTTCGGCTCCAAGCGAACCGGGCCGGACCTGGCCCGCGTCGGCGGCCGCTATTCGGACGACTGGCATCGGATTCACCTGATCAAACCCCAGGACCTAGTGCCCGACTCGAACATGCCTGCCTATCCGTGGCTCATGGATGCCACCGTCGACGGCAGCCTGGTGGAACGGAAGATGCGGGTCCTGCAAACGCTGGGCGATCCCTACAGCGACGAGCAGATCGCCGGTGCCGCCAGCGCGGTGGAAGGCCGGACCGAGATGGAGGCGCTGATCGCCTACCTTCAGGGTCTGGGCCTGGCGCGCTCGGCGCGCTAAGCGGACGCGGGAGGAGTCAATATGGAAATGGATCTGATCCGCGGGCTGATCACGGCCGTCTTGCTGCTGGCGTTTATCGTCCTGATCGGCTTCACCTGGAGCCGCAAGCGCAAGCCAACCTACGATGCAGCCGCACGCATGCCGCTGGAAGACAGCGACAGACCGAACGATCTTAAGGAGCACGCACAATGAGTACGGTAATGAGTTGGACGGTAATCCTGGGCACCGTGCTGTCGCTGCTCGGCTGCTTCTGGCTGATCGTCTGGACCAACAGGCAGCGTCAGTCGGAGGAGGACATTCAGGAGTCCGAGAGCCATGTATGGGACGAGAACATCCGGGAGCTGAATAACCCGCTGCCCATGTGGTGGCTGTATCTCTTCGTTATTACGATCGTCGGCAGCGCCGCCTACTTCGTCCTCTACCCGGGCCTCGGCAACTTCGACGGCAC
>CAZFVT010000680.1:0-1515 GCA_964522355.1 uncultured Woeseiaceae bacterium
ACCCCGACGCGGAGCCGGATGACCGCCTGCAGTCGATTCCCGGCTTGCCGGATTCCGCCGCCCCGCTGGAACGACTGCGCATGTTCGTTGGCCCGGCAATCGCCGCCGCGGCCGCAGACATGCCGGTTGGCAGCAGCGCCGTATTCGCGCGACAGGGCCGCTGGTACGTGGTTCGGGTGGTGAATCGCGAGGAGTCCGTGATCGCCGATCTCGACAGCATTCGATCCCAGGTGCTGCTGGATTATCGTCGTAGCCTTGCCGATTCCGCGCTCCGAGACTACCTGGACAATCTGCGTCAGCTTTCGAATGTCCAGGTGCTGTTGCCAGACTAATGCGCTTAGCCGTCGTTTGCCTGCTCGCCCTTACGCTCTCGAACGAGGCGGCTGCGCACGCGCGCAGCGAGAGTTACTCCAACTGGACACTGTCTGAGGGACGGATCGTTGCGGAAGTTACAGTGTCGACCGGCGAGATTGTTGCAGTGATGGACCCTGACAACCCGCAGTCGATCGAGGCGCTGCTGTCGGCGACGCTGGCCACGTCGGTTTCCGTGCAGTCGGCCGACGGTCGCTGCGCGGCGGACACGCCGCAGGAGCTGGCCGCTCCGCGCGGTTTCGAACGCATGGAACTCCGCTTTGACTGTGGTGACGAAATCGCGGAGGTCATCAATTACCGCGCCTTGTTTGATGGCCTCCCCGCCCACGTCCATTTCGCCCGGGCCTATCGGGACGGGCAGCTGCTCAGCGAGAAAGTCATCACCGACCACAGCGACACCTGGGTCCTCAACGACAGTGCATCAAGGCATTCGTTTTTTGATTTTCTTGACCTCGGCGTTCGCCACATACTCGCCGGGATTGATCACATCGCGTTCCTGCTTGGCCTCTTGCTGATCGCCGGCACGCCGGGACGCAGCGTTGCCGCGATTACCGGCTTCACGCTCGGCCATAGCTTGAGCCTTGGCGCTGCCGTACTCGGTTACGTCAGCGCCAACGGCAGGCTGGTCGAGGCGTTTATCGGCTTCACAGTCGCGCTGGTCGCGGTCGAGTACTTTGCTCTTCGGCACCCAGCTTCCCGCTGGCTTGCCGGAACCACCGTGCTGGCGGCTTCACTCACGGGATTGGCAGCGCTATTTGCCGGCACCATTGAGCTGCGGGCGCTTGCGGCATACCTGGGTTTCGGCATCTTCGCCCTTGGTTACCTGGGCGTCTCGCGTCGTCTGTCGCTGGCATCGAGCGGCAAGGCCACGCGCTTGCTGTTCGCCGTGACGACGGCCTTCGGCCTGGTGCACGGCTTCGGTTTTGCCGGGTTCCTGATGGATACGGGACTGACCGGTGATTCACTGCTCGTGCCGCTGCTCGGCTTCAACCTCGGCGTGGAGGCCGGCCAGCTGCTGCTCGTGGCGATCGCCTTTGTCGCCGCCGCAGTTGTCGGCAAACGTCATTTCGAGCGACTGGCCCCGATTACGGCAGCCGCACTTTGCTCGATTGGAGTTTTCTGGTTTGTCGGCCGGAGTCTCGC
>CAZFVT010000681.1:0-1515 GCA_964522355.1 uncultured Woeseiaceae bacterium
CTCATGGGGACCGATGATTCTGGGTCATGGCCACCCGGCAGTAATCGAAGCAGTTACGGCAGCAGCACAAAGCGGGCTCAGCTACGGTGCGCCCACCGTGACTGAGACCCTGCTCGCGGAAAAGGTCTGCAGTTTCGTGCCGTCCATCGAACGCGTTCGCATGGTCAGCTCAGGTACGGAAGCAACCATGAGCGCAATTCGGCTGGCCCGCGGCCATACCGGACGCGACAAGATCGTGAAGTTCGAAGGCTGCTACCACGGGCATTCTGATTCACTGTTGGTCAAGGCAGGCTCCGGCGCCCTGACGCTGGGCGTACCCAGCTCGCCCGGCGTGCCGTCAGGCCTTGCCGACCATACGATTACCCTCACCTATAACGACGAGGCAGAGCTGCGCCAGGTGTTCGATCAGCAGGGCAGCGATATCGCCTGCATTATCGTCGAGCCCATTGCCGGCAACATGAACTTCATCCCTCCGGTCGAGGGCTACCTCGAAGCCATGCGGGAGATTTGCGACGAGCACGGCACGGTCCTGATTTTCGACGAAGTCATGACCGGGTTCCGCGTCGCGCGTGGTGGTGCCCAGGCGCTTTACGGCATCAAGCCGGATCTGACGACGCTCGGCAAGATCCTCGGCGGCGGGTTGCCCGCGGCCGCGTTCGGCGGGCGAGCCGACATCATGGCATCACTGGCCCCGGACGGGCCCGTCTATCAGGCAGGCACCCTGTCCGGCAGCCCATTGGCTATGGCCGCTGGACTCGCAACGCTTACCCAGCTGGAAGAGCCCGGCTTCTACGAGAAACTCGGCGAAACCACGTCCCGATTGACCAGTGGACTCAAAAGCGCCGCCGATGCTCACGGTATTCCGCTGCAGGTTGAGTCAGCCGGCGGCATGTTCGGGTTTGTCTTCAGCGAAGAGTCGCCGGTCAGGAACTTTGCGCAGGTGACCGACGCTAACATCGAGCAATTCAGGAACTTCTTCCACGGGATGTTGAAGCGAGGCGTGTATCTCGCGCCATCGGCCTACGAGGCGGGTTTCGTCTCGGCCAGGCACGGCGACGAGGAGATCGAACTGACGCTTCAGGCGGCCAACGACACGTTCGCCGAACTCGGCGACTGACGAACGAAATTAATCAGCCTCAGATTTACGGTCCGAGTTGCGCAGCGTGCTCAGCGATGAACTGATGCGCTCTAACCGCTCTACGGGATCTTCGATCGACAGGTATTCCTGCTTCGCAACGCCGGAGATCGGCAGGATCTCCGCGAAGCGGTAGCTCAGCCAGCCGGCGTCCGTGTAATCCTTCTCGAGCCCGTCATAGAGCTTGCCAAGGCTGTCGAGTACGCCGGCAAGAATCTCGGCCAGCGGCTTAAAGCGATCAGGTAATGCGACATAGGGCTCCTCGGCCAGCAACTCCACGTGGCCCACATTCAGGCCGTCCTTCTGCCGCTCGGCGGACAGCAGGCGAAAACGGCGATCGCCAATCGCGGTGACGCCAAGCAGTCCGTCGCTGCCCTGGT
>CAZFVT010000682.1:0-1508 GCA_964522355.1 uncultured Woeseiaceae bacterium
AAAGAGCAGGGACATGCGCCACTGATTCAGAAAGCGCATCGGTTCCTGCAGCCAGGCGAGGAAATCGTGGCAACCATCGACGGCATTGGCACGCTGCGTATGCCGGTCGTCGCCGAAGAAAAACCGGACGGCCTGACCGGTGCGGAGCTGCCGCCGGTCAAGAGCTATCGCGACTGAACCCGGACACCGACGCCATGACGATCTCGAACTACGACCTGGCCGTGGCGCAGATGCGCCACGCGCTGGGCGCGCTCATCCGCATGCTCGACAAGGCGGAGACTTACGTTGCCGAAGCCGACGTCGATCCCGCGGATCTGCTCGAGGCCAAACTCGCCCCGGACATGCGTGACTTCGTCTTCCAGGTCCAGGTGGCAACCGACGTGGCGCGCCGCGGCATAGCGAGGCTGGCCGGCACCGAGGCTCCGTCGTGGGCCGACGAGGAGCAGAGCCTCGCAGAGCTCCGTACTCGCGTGCAGAACGCGCTCGACTACTTCGGGACGTTTACTGCGGAACAGTTTGACGGGGCCGACAGCCGCGACATTGCGTTGAAACTGCGAGACAAGACCCATGAGATGAGCGGTGCTGACTACCTGCAGTGCTTCATCATGCCGAACGTCTACTTCCACCTGTCGATCGCGTATGCGCTGCTGCGCCAAAACGGGGTTGAACTCGGCAAGCGCGACTTCCTGGGCGCCCTGACGCTTGAGCGATGAGCGCGGGACTCTTGTTGACCGTGGTTCCCGTTGAGCGACTCCGATAAGCCCGACAGTTCGGCCGTAGCGGAGGGCGAACGCGTCGACCACCCGGTGCGCGGCATGCTCGCCGCCATCGTGGCGTTCTTCATGTTCACGGTCATGAATGTGTTCGCCAAACTCCTGAGCGAAACGCACTCGGTTGTCGAGATTGCGTTCTATCGCAACGTGATTGCTGCCATGCCCTTCCTGTTCGTGGTTTTCGCCCTGGGCCGGCGGCAGATACTGGTCATCAACACCAAACCCTCGCTGGTTGCCCTCCGCGCCGTCCTGGGCGTTGCGTCGCTGACCGTTACCTTTACCGCGTTTTCGTTAATGCCCATGGCGGAGACGACCGTTCTGTTATTCACGTCGTCGCTGTTCATCCCGGTACTCGGGATGTTTTTTCTCGGCGAGAAGGTCGGGCCCTGGCGCTGGGGCGCAATCGGTATCGGTTTCATCGGCGTGGTCATCATGGCCGGGCCGACCGGCGCAGTGAACGCCACGGGCGTGGCCGTTGCGCTGGTTGCTACCTTGCTGCATGCCACCCTGCAGATCGTGCTTCGCTATCTCGGTCGCTACGAGCGGCCCGAGACGATTACGTTCTACTTCGTCGTCATCGGCGCACTGGTCTCCGCGGTGCCGCTGCCGTTTGTCGCCGTTGCCCCAAGGATTGACGAAGCGCCGCTGTTCCTCGGTGTCGGTCTGTCCGGAGCGATGGCCCAGTGGTTCCTGTCCATTGCGTTTCGCAACGCGCAGGCCGCCATCGTCACGGTG
>CAZFVT010000683.1:0-1507 GCA_964522355.1 uncultured Woeseiaceae bacterium
GAAGTCTATGAGCACATCGTCTTCGACGGGGAGCGTCACTACAGTCTCATGGAGCACGACGATCTCTGGCGACGCTCGCTCGTGATTTCCTCGTTCGGCAAGACCTACCATGTGACCGGATGGAAACTCGGCTATTGCGTTGCGCCAGGCAACCTGACCCGGGAATTCCGCAACGTGCATCAATGGAACACATTTACCAGCGTGACACCGATGCAGCTGGCACTGGCCGATTTCATGCGTGAAACGCCCGAACACTACGCAGAACTCTCCCGGTTCTACGAACGCAAGCGAGACCTCTTTTGTGATTTGCTGTCCAAATCGCGGTTTCAATTAGACCGCGCCGCCGGCACCTTCTTCCAGACGTTGCGCTATGACGCAATAACGGACACCCTCGATGTGGACTACGCGCGCCAGCTAACCGTGGAGCAAGGCGTAGCCGCGATTCCCGTATCGGTTTTTTGTGCTGAGCCGCCCACCCCCGGTACGCTCCGATTCTGTTTCGCCAAGAACGACAACACACTCCGGGAGGCCGCAGAAACGCTTTGTCGACTTTGACCCTGACCCTGCTGCAGGCGGATCTCTCCTGGCACGATGCTGATGCGAATCGCCGTGCTTTCGATGACGCCATTTCCGGCCTTGAGACACCCGGTGACATCATCGTGTTGCCGGAGATGTTCTCTACCGGATTTACGATGGATGCGCGCTCCCAGGCCGAACCCATGGACGGACCGACCGTAGCGTGGATGATGCAAGCCGCAAGCAGCACAGGCTCCGCCATCTGTGGCAGCGTCATCATCGAAGCGGAGGGAGAATTCTACAATCGCTTTCTGTTTGCGACGCCGGACGGCACGCTGTGGAAGTACGACAAGCGCCACCTGTTTCGTCTGGCCGGCGAAGACGAATTCTATCGGGCCGGCGAACAGCGCTCTGTGTTCAGCTATCGGGGATTCCGTATCTGTCCACAGATTTGCTACGACCTGCGATTTCCCGTGTGGAGTCGAAGCCGCGGCGATTATGACCTGCTGATTTACGTCGCGAACTGGCCAGCCCGCCGGCACCATGCCTGGCGCACCTTGATTCGAGCGCGCGCAATCGAGAATCAGGCGTTTGTGGCCGCCGTCAATCGCTGTGGAACCGATGGCAATGACCTCCCCTATCTCGGCGGCAGCGCGCTCATCGACTACCTGGGCGAGGACCTGTTCGATCTTGGCGAGCAACCGGGGCATGGGACAGCCAGCATTGATCTGGCTGATTGCGAGAAGTTTCGCGATCGCTTTCCGTTTCACCGGGATGCGGATGAATTCAGCCTGAGCGGCATCTCTGCTACGCCATCCGAGGATTAGGGCTTCGTGACCTCCAACAAGTTCAAGCACACGACGGTCACTGCCGTGGTCGTCGCCAACATGATCGGCACCGGCGTATTCACCAGCCTCGGCTTCCAGCTCGTGGACATACAGTCAGGCTTCGTCCTGCTTATGCTGTGGGCCGTAGGCGGGCTGGCTGCCGT
>CAZFVT010000684.1:0-1504 GCA_964522355.1 uncultured Woeseiaceae bacterium
GCGGACGGTATCCATCGCCATCTACGATCACGTCGAATCGCTGGACTACGCGAGTGCCCACCAGCTCGCCCTGATCCTGCTGGGTTTCGCCTTCCTGACCTTGTTCACCATGTACCTGATTAATCAGCGATGGGCGCGGTCATGAACGCGGACGGCATTGCGGTTCGCGCAAAGCTGTCCTCTGACGGCGCGACATTACTCGACGTGGATTTGTCGTTGCCGGCGAGTGGCATCACCGGCGTCTTTGGTGCCTCGGGTGCCGGCAAGACGACGCTTCTGCGCTGTATCGCCGGGCTCGAGACCGCCGGCAACTCCATCGAGGGCTGCATTCGGATAGGCGAGGCTACCTGGGTCGACAGCGCCGACGGCACTTTCGTTCCCACACAGTCGCGCGAGGTCGGTTACGTCTTCCAGGAGCCGCGACTGTTCCCGCACTTAAGCGTGCGCGGCAACCTCGATTTCGCTGCCAATCGGCGACGCGGTCGAGCCGCAGCCAGCGACATCGTCTCCCTGCTGGGGCTCTCAAACCTGCTGGACAGGTCGGTGGACACGCTTTCCGGCGGCGAGGCGCAGCGCGTTGCTATTGCTAGAGCGCTGCTCGGCGGGCCGCGATTGCTATTGATGGACGAGCCGCTGGCGTCGCTGGACGAGGGCCGGAAGGCGGAGCTGCTGCCGTTCCTCGATCGTCTTCATGCGGAGCTCTCAATACCGATCCTTTATGTCAGCCACAGCATCGACGAGATCTGCCGGCTGTGCGATCACCTCGTTGTGCTGGAACAGGGACGGGTCCTTGCTGAGGGTCCCTTGCAGGACGTGTTGACCGGTCACGCAGGTCCGCTTCTGGGCGGCGACGTGGCGGGTTCCGTCATAGAGACGACGGTTGAAAACGTCGATGCGGTCGACGAGCTTGCACGCCTGAGTTTCTCCGGCGGCGAACTGCTGGTACCCGGCACCGCCTTTCGCCCCGGCGAGCGCCTGCGGCTGAGGATTAGGGCGAGCGACGTTAGCCTGGTCGCGGAGCGGCCCCCGGCGTCGAGCATCCTCAACATCCTGCCGGCCGTCGTCGACGAGGTGAGCGATGCGGAGGACGGTATGGCGACCCTGCGCCTCAGTCTGGGCCAGGAGCGGCTGCTGGCCCGCGTGACCCGCCGCTCGGTGCGGGACCTCGGGCTTGCGGCGGGCTCCCGGGTTTTCGCCCAGATCAAGTCGGCCGCCATACGCAACATTCCTACCGCCGGACATCTTGATCCGAAAAAAGAGCTTTGATAAATAATGCAGCCCCACGGGATCCCTCCCGCTGAAAATGCCCCGGAATGACCAATTAAGGGGCAGCAACGGCAACTCGGAACGACGTAGCCCAAAGACGCAGAAAATAGACGTAGTAATCAGATGATAGAAATTGACGGTCTGACCAAAACGTACGGCCGGCATACGGTCGTCGACAACTTAAGTTTTTCCTGCACGCCCGGCGAGGTGCTTGGCTTTCTCGGCCCGAACGGGGCCG
>CAZFVT010000685.1:0-366 GCA_964522355.1 uncultured Woeseiaceae bacterium
AGAACCTCACGATACTTCCACTGCCCGTGCCGGTTTACCACGGCAAGTTCCTGCGCTTTGGCCAGGATCTCGAAGACCTGGCTGAAGGCCAGCTGTTTAAGAACGAACGGCTTGATCTCTCCCTGAGCATGAGCGCCGAGTTTCCGGCCGACAGCGAAGACCTGAGCGGACGGGACGGCATGCCGGATCTGCCGTTCCTTTTCGAAGCGGGACCCGAACTTAAGATTCAGCTCAAGGGCAACGCCGACGCGAAGCGCGAGCTTGGGCTTTCGATACAGGCGCGCGCCGCCATGTCGCTCGACGGCTTCGATACCAAGGGACGTGGCTTCGTCTTCAACCCGGAGCTCGAATACCTGGCGCGTGACC
>CAZFVT010000685.1:376-1500 GCA_964522355.1 uncultured Woeseiaceae bacterium
GGCGAAGACAACGAATGGCGGTTCCGCGTGTCGCCCACCTGGGCGACGAGCGACTACATGGACTTTTCCTACGGCGTGGCAGACGAATTCGCCGACATCGGGCGCCCCGCCTTCGATGCCCGCTCTGGCTATCTGAACACCGAGTTTCTGTTCGGGCTGAACCGTCAGATTACGGATCGCCTGGAGTTTCGCGGCTCGGTGAGGCTCTGGGTCAATAACGGGGCAGCCAACCGGGACAGTTCGTTGTACCAGCGCGATATAAACCACGGCATTCGACTGGCGCTGTTCTGGACGGCGTGGCCTCGCGACCCGCGTTAGCCGCTGTCGGCTTGCTGTCGCCGTTTACGTTAGCGATAGTCCCTGCAGATTCGTCCGGAGTACCCAAGATGAACGAGATGACCTCCGCCTTCCCCGGTTTGTCCACCCGGCCCGGCATCGAAGCACTCCGCCACGCAGGCGTCAGAGCCGCGATGCTGCTTATCACACTATTGGCGCCGGTGGCGGACGCCGACGTGCTAACGGTCGGGCCGATCCTGGCCAGCGATGGCGAGATCATCTCCGGAACGCTGATCGTCCCGGAGAGTGACGATGAAGGCGCGAGCATCCCGATCACGATCGTCAATGGAGCCGAGCCCGGTCCGGTCGTTGCCTTTATTGCCGGGATTCACGGCTATGAGTATGCGCCGGTCGTCGCGCTACAGCGCATTCGAGCGGAGATCGACCCAAGCGTGCTGCGCGGCACCGTCATCATTGTTCACGTTGCCAACCCGGCATCGTTTTACGCGCGGACCATCTCCTACAACCCGGTTGCCGGCATGAACCTGAACCGGGCGTTTCCGGGCGACCCTTACGGCTCACACTCGGAGCGTATCGCGCATGCCCTGACCACGGAGGTCATTGAACGGGCGGACTTCGTGGTCGACATGCACGCCGGTGACGGCAACGAGGCCCTGCGGCCGTTCATCTATATGCCAGAAGTCGGTGACACCGAACTCGATGCCGGTAGCCGACGCCTGGCGCTGGCTTTCGGCCTCGACCATATCGTGATCGATCGCTCGCCGCTGCGCGACGCTGATGACTCTCTTTATGTCAGAAGTCGGTGACACCGAACTCGATGCCGGTAG